>CAISOH010000271.1 GCA_903887005.1 uncultured Bacteroidota bacterium
GTCAATTTACGTCCGGGGGTACCCCCGGACGTAAATTGACTAAGCGTGTTGCATTTGGTACTTGAACTTAGGCAGCATTCAAAGAAGCCCATCGCATATTAAAAAATAATGGGACTGCAATAGTTGGATTTATAGATAAGAATAGCATTATTGGCAAATTCTATGAAGCAGTGAAGAAAGCAAGTTTATATTATAAACATGCTAATTTCTACTCTGTGGAAAGAATAAAAAATGAACTTAAATATGCTGGATTCAGAAATTTTTCTTTTACCCAGACTTTATTCCACAGCCTTGATGAAATTAAAGAATCAGAGCCATCCAAACCTGGTTATGGAGAAGGATCATTTGTAATTATTAAATGCAGGAAGTAATGACATTTCTATAGTTCCTCTTTTTCAAAGTGAGTAATTCATGCATATTAACTATATTTAAATTTATTTTGCTGAGGTTTATTGCAAAAGCAATTTTATTAAAGTATTTTTCTACTTTTATTTAAAATATAGTTGCATGAACCTTTATAATGAATTTATAATCATAGACGATGATGAAATAAATAATTTGCTTTGCCGTATGATTATTGAAAAGACTTACAACAAAGCCAGAATTATTGATTTTACAGATCCCCGGGAGGGATTCGATTATATTGTAAATACATATTCAAAAACAAACAGCGATACAAATGCAATACTATTTTTAGACATTAACATGCCGGTATTGGATGCCTGGGATTTCCTGGAGCTTTATGAAAATATAGATGAAAATATCAAAAACAGGGTGAAAATTCACATTTTGTCATCTTCCGTAAATAAACATGATATGGTCAGGGCCCAGTCAAACAAAAATGTTGAGTACTACCTTATCAAACCACTAACCCAGGAGTCCATCAAGCTGATCGTATATGTGCAGAATAAAAGAATGGAATTGAAAAATAGTAAATAAGAATGCTGAATTCCAGCTTTTTTACCTTTTTATCCCTTTACCCTTTTATCTCTTTCCCTTTTTAACCCTTTATCTTTTTATCCTTTTATCCTTTTAGCCCGCCAGATAGGTGAATAAACAACCAAGGTTGAGTACATTGCGTCTCTTTTTTACCAATTACTAGTACAATAATGAAAAAATACATCATCATTCCGGCGATGCTATGCCTTGCTATAGCAGTAACGGCTAAGAATAAACATAAGAAAAACGAGACCCCGGCTACAACCACTACTCCTTCCAAACCTGCCGACAGCAGCGCATCTAAAAAGGGCCCCAAACCTTATGATAAAGTGATAACTGATAAAGCAATCACTAAAAATGGCTTGTTTACGGTTCATAAAGTGGAAGATAAATGGTATTTCGAGATAGCGGATTCCCTGATGAACAGGGAAATGATGGTCATCACCCGCTTTAATAAAATTGCAGGCGGAGCTGGAAAATATGCGGGTGAGTTGGAAAACCAGCAAACCATACTTTGGGAAAAAGGCCCTAATAAAAATGTATTTCTCCGTGTAGTTACTACAATAAGTGTTGCGGATTCAACAAATGATATTTATAAGGCAGTTTCCAATTCCAATCTTAACCCGATTTCAGAATCATTTGAAATTAAGGCGATTGGCAAAGATTCAAATTCTGTAGTTATTGATGTCACTGATTTCTTTAAAGGCGATAATTTACCGGTAAGCCTTGGGCCTTTTACAAAAAAAGCATATAATCTTTCCGGCCAGATTTCTGATCGGACTTATATCCAAAGTATCAACTCTTTTCCTATTAATACAGAGGTTAGAGTAGTCAGGACGTTCACTTCAACACCATCTTTTGCACCATCGGCTACACCAAGCCCTTTTCCTTCGGTTACATTTCTTGCAGCATATTACGCTGGCGCCGTAACTGTAGAGATGAACAACTCATTTATTCTTTTACCCAAAGTGCCTATGCAAAAAAGGTTTTATGATCCAAGGGTAGGATTTTTTGTTGACGATTATACTGTATATAATGACAACCAGCAAAAAGTAGATAACCAGGTATTTATTGTTCACTGGCGGCTGGAGCCTAAGGATGAAGATATAGAGAAATGGAAACGGGGTGAACTGGTAGAACCTAAAAAACCAATTGTGTATTATATTGACCCTGCAACTCCAAAAAAATGGCGGCCTTACCTTATACAAGGGATTAACGACTGGCAGATAGCTTTTGAAAGAGCAGGATATAAAAACGCCATTATTGGTAAGGAATGGGATGAAAAAGATTCCTCTATGAACCTGGAAGATGCAAGATACTCTGTATTACGCTACCTGCCTTCTGATATCGAGAATGCCTATGGGCCGAATGTGCATGACCCACGCAGTGGTGAGATAATAGAGAGCCATATAGGATGGTTTCACAATGTTATGAAGTTGCTCCATGACTGGTACATGATCCAGGCGTCAGCAGTGGACCCAAAAGCCAGGAAGATGGAATTTGATGATGAACTTATGGGACAACTTATCCGTTTTGTATCTTCTCATGAAGTTGGTCATACCCTTGGCCTTCGTCATAATATGGGTAGCAGCAGCCGCACCCCGGTTGAAAAGTTGCGCGATAAAGCATGGGTAGAAGCCAATGGCCATACAGCCTCCATTATGGATTATGCACGCTTCAATTATGTTGCTCAACCTGAAGATAATATCAGTGAAAAAGGTTTATTTCCCCGAATAGGTGCGTATGATAAATGGGCTATTCAGTGGGGGTATAAATCAAGCTTTAATAATGATGCCAAAGAAGATAAGAAGATCGTCAATAAATGGGTAATTGACAGCCTTAAAGCAAACCCGCGTTTGTGGTTCGGAACGGAATCAAATCCATTCGACCCTCGCTCTCAAACGGAGGATCTTGGAGACAACAGCATGAAAGCGAGCGAATACGGTATCCGCAACCTGCAGCGCATCATCGTTAATTTACCCGAATGGACCAAAGAAGATGCAGATAAATACGACAATCTCAGGGATATGTATAGCCAGCTTGTCGGGCAATTCAACCGCTATATGTTTCATGTTACGAAGAATGTAGGTGGTATATATGAAACACCAAAGAGTGTGGAGCAAACCGGCGAAGATGTGTATGAGCCAACACCAAAATCAATTCAGCAGGAAGCTGTAACTTTTCTGAATAAGCAATTGTTTGAAACACCATCATGGCTGCTTGATAAGAATATTCTGAATAAGATAAGCAATCCATATTCTTCGGAGCTGGTAAGCAATGTACAGGTAAATGTGCTCAATAGCCTGCTCTCCGGTGCACGTCTCAACAGACTGTCAATTGGCAGCAGCAGATATGGGAGCAGCACCTACTCATTGGATAATATGATGGATGATGTGAAGAATGGTGTATGGGGTGAGTTACACTCAAAGAAAATAATTGATGGGTTCCGTCGTAATCTTCAGAAAGCCTGGGTAGATGCATTAATTAACCTGCTTAATCCTCCCCCACCCGCCCCTGGCCCAATGTCTAACATAAACACGAAAAATACGGATGTAGTTTCAGTTGCAAGAGCGCAATTAGTGGCTTTGAAAACACAGGTTGACGCTGCAATCCCGGGCACTACAGATAAAATGAGCAAGTATCACCTGCAGGATATATCCTTCAGAATAAAGAAAGCGCTGGATCCAAAGGGGTAAGGACTTGCATTAAATATACCGTGAAAGGGAAAGTGTGTTTTGCAATTGATTGATTAATAATGTAGTAGTATTGTTATCCTGAAGATTCGGGGTTGTCAATACTTGTACCGAAACCTCATTTAGATTTTATCCTTTTACGCCATGGCCCAATTCTTTGGAAGGACTTATTGGATATTTGAAATAGCCATTTGCTTATCCTGTTCGCAATAACTATTCCAATATTTAATTTGTAAAATTTATATTTGTATGAGCGCCCGACTTAAACAGGATGCCTTGAATAATAACAAAAAGGGTTTATTTGAGATTTTGTCTCTGGAACTATTAATTATCAGTAGTTTATTTATATTATCCCTCTTCGCTTTTGGATTGATAGCACATGAAGTCGTTTATGAAAAAGAGCGCTGGGTGGATGATGCAATTTTTTCCTTTTTTTCTTCATTTTCCGGCAATGGCTTTATTGAAACAATGAAGTTTTTTACCTTTTTTGGTTCCAGCCAGTTTCTATTACCAGCGTACATTATTCTGATCACTTATTTTATTATTAAGAAAATGTTCCGGTATAGTATCCATATCGCTATGATTTCTATTAGCAGCACTGCATTAATGCTTGTCATAAAAGAAATCACCCACCGCCAAAGACCGGATTCTCCGGTAATAATCGGTATAACCACCTTCAGTTTCCCTAGCGGCCATACCCTTTCCTCATTTATTTTTTGCAGTATTCTTATTTATATTATATGGCGGGGGAATTTAAAGCCATTGTTTAGATGGATATATTCAATATTGCTCTTCTCATTCGCAGTTACGATTGGAATAAGCAGAATTGTATTGAAAGTACACTATCCTACAGACGTAATAGCAGCTCTTTGTCTCGGATTTGCCTGGGTAGTACTTTCATTTTGGATTTTGACAAATATGAGCAAGAAAAGCGCTTTAAAGAACCTGGAACAAGTGGAAATAGCTGATTAATATTGATTCCTTTCATAGAGCAATAAAGATTTACTTAATCATGAAAGTTCAGAAAAATATTCTTAAATTTATTCTATGGAAAAGAAATATCCCTTACCGCCTTTTACATTGGAAACTGCACTCGAAAAAGTGCAAATGGCAGAAAATGTCTGGAACACCAAAGACCCTGAAAAGGTTTGCCTGGCCTATACCATTGATACGGAATGGAGGAACAGAACAGATTTTATAAACGGCCGCGAAGAAGTAAAAGCGTTTCTGAAACGTAAGTGGGAAAAGGAGCTGGATTATAAACTGAAAAAAGAATTGTGGGGCTTCCGGGAGAACAGGATGGCGGTGCGGTTTGAATACGAATGGCATGATGCCGCAGGGCAATGGTACAGAAGCTATGGCAATGAGAACTGGGAGTTTGATGAAAACGGACTGATGAGAAAACGTTTCGCAAGTATCAACGACCTGCCTATTCAAGAGAATGACAGGAAATTCAAATAGACAAATATGCTTCGCTCAATACTCTTGCTTTTTATTTTGTTCAATGGATGTTTTATTTCCAATGCACAAAAAAAAACTGTTGATGTCCATTTGTTGGAAGACACCCTTACTGCATCAGATGTCAATGAGATAAACATTGCTATAAGAAATACGACTTTCGGCTACTACCATAATGCGGATAGCTGCTCTCAAAAAGGTGACAGCATAAATGCAGGTTCTTTTTTACTGCATGTCGATTCATATTATTTCCTTTTTGAGCGGCAAACTCCTCAATCAATCGATACCTTTATTTCAAATCATTTCAAAGTAACAAAGCAGGCAAGTGAACAGTACATCGCCCAATTCACTAAAGCTTACAATAGCTCCAAATCAGGCCCATACAATAAATTTAAAGAGATGGCCGGGGAAGACCAATATCTCCGGCAGATGCAGGAGAAATGTACAGACAGCAAATGCTATTATTCAACCGGCAAAGAAATAGAACATACAGATAGTGTACACTTCGATTATCTCTTTAAATATATCACAAAAAATGGCTGGCCATCTTTCTCAAATGGCTCATTGTATGCATCAATCATTGCTATTCACGACCATCCACATCATGGCACCTATCTCCCGATATTCAAAAAAGCTGTTTTGGAAGGCAGGGCAAATATAAATGCACTTAGATCAATGGTCTATTGGAACGTGCACCAGGACGGTTATAATAATTCACAAAAACATATTGCATACACCTACAAGGATGGACAGGTTTACAAGCAAAAATTTGTGCGGTTTGAGGTGGACAGTATGCTATATAATGTTATGCCTGAAGAAATACAGGAAATCAGGGAAACTGTAAAAAAACACTGCCCTGTAAATATTCTGATGGTATGCGAATGTCACGATATTAAAAAATTCGAGGCGTGGATAAATAAGAAATGGGCCATGAATACTAATGCAAATGTTTTAGGACAATTGAACATGAATTTAGCAAAATACGATTGTAATATTGACCCAAGCCAAATTGAAGCAATGAGGATGGGGCTTTGGTCAGTAAGTTGGCTCCCCGTAGATCATGAAGAACTAAAGCTTGTTATGTATTTAAAATTTGACAGAGAAGATACATTGATTGATGTGTTTGATAAACTCATTACTGAAAAAAAGTTTGTCACCCACGCTATCAACTTTGACATAAACAAATCGTCGATAAAACCAGAAAGCAAGGACTTTATTCAGCAACTTGCCGAATTCCTTAAAGCAAATCCAACCATAAAACTGGAAATAGACGGCCATACGGATAATGACGGAGCTTCAGCTTCAAATATAAAGCTCTCGCAAGCTAGGGCTGATGAAGTGAAAAAACAATTGTTATTAATGGGAATAGATAGTAACAGACTCACGGCAAAAGGCTTTGGTGCAACTATACCTTTGCAACCCAACAATACTCCTGAAGGTAAAGCACAAAACCGTAGAGTAGAATTCATCAGGCTATGACAAAAAATTTCGCATATTTTCTTTTCATTTTTTCAATGCTCCAAACCGGCAATATTTGCATGGCGCAACGCCCTATTGATACTGGCGGATACAAATTTATTTCCAGGGAACAAGTAATTTTCGAAGATGATTTCAGCCACGACGTAATTGGAAAATTTCCTTCCCGCTGGCATATATCATTACAGTCCGGAATAAATGACAGCAGCAACAAACAGTATTTCCAGGTAAAAAAAGAAAAGGAGATTTATGCTTTGACAGTCCAAAAAAATGCCGGATTTATAGAACCAAATATTGATACGGTCATCTTTCCCGAAAAATTTGACCTGGAATACGATTTCGTTTTACAAAGCAATGGTACGCATATTAGTCTCGGCATATGTGCAAATCCTTTTAACGGCCCTTGCGGTAATTTATTTTTTATTGTTAAAAATAAAGAAGACAAAGGAATCTGTTTAGAGCAACTCGGATGGTATCAGTACTTTAAGGGCAAGGATATAGAATATCCCGCGCATTCTGATTTTACAACCTGGCATCACTTCCGGGTAAATTTTGACCATGGAAAAATAAAATGCTTCATTGATAAATACCGCATGATATTTATATCGGAAGGCGATTATCGTCCCCGCAGGTTTTCATTAGGCTTGTGTGGCCCTTTAAAAATGAAAAATTTCCGCATAAAGGCCACTAATTATACTTTTGAGCTATCAAAAATACTTACCGAAAAGAAGTTTGTCACCCACGCTATAAACTTCGATGTAAACAAATCGTCGATAAAGCCTGAAAGCATTGGCTTTATTCAGCAACTTGTCGAATTCCTTAAAGCAAACCCCACTGTTAAACTGGAAATAGATGGGCATACTGACAGTGATGGGGATGCGGCAGAAAATATAAGGTTATCGCAGGCAAGGGCAGATGAAGTAAAGAAACAATTGGTAACCTTAGGAATAGATGGCAACAGGCTTACTGCAAAAGGTTTTGGCGCTACCAAACCTTTATTGCCCAATACTACATCGGAAGGGAAAGCACAAAACCGTAGAGTAGAATTCATAAGGCTATGACAAAACATTTCACATATTTTCTTTTCATTTTTTCAATGCTCCAAACCGGCAATATTTGCGTGGCGTAATTTTTTCATTACAAATATAAATATAAATATAAATTAGCCTGATTCCTGAATTCAAATATCCTCTTTTGTTGAATTCAGAATGATTTTTGTTTTTTAATCAATTCATAAATTATTGACCTAATTTTGCATGTTTTCTAAACACGCTGTTAGTAAAATATACATATATTATTAACTGCTATTTAGTGTAAAAGTACATTTTTCAGATGATAATTGCACGCAAACCTGCAAACGAAAAGAAAAGGATATCAGCATTGTATGAGTATGATATACTCGACTCTATGCCGGAAAAAGAATACGATGACATCACAAAAATTGCAGCAGAAATATGCGGCATGCCTATTTCATTAATATCTATAATTGATAATAACAGGCAATGGTTTAAATCAAAATATGGATTTGAAGCGGCAGAAAGCTCCCGTGATATCGCATTTTGTGCACATGCCATACTTAATCCAGAAGAAATATTTATTGTTGCTGACCCGCTAAAAGATGAAAGGTTCTTTGATAATCCTTTGGTATTGGGAACTCCCAATATTGCATTTTATGCAGGTGTACCGCTTACCGATGCAACAGGTCATGCATTGGGCACATTATGTGTATTAGACAATAAACCCAATGAACTGTCGAAAGCGCAAAAAGAAACATTAAAAGCCCTGGCACGGCAGGTTGTTGCCAATTTCGAGGTGCGAAGGATGAACAAACAATTGCTTGCCCAGAAAGCAGAAATGGAGCAATTAAATAAAGACCTTGCCCGCTTTGCCCAGGTAACAGCTCATGACATGAAATCTCCCTGCGCAAGTATAGCCATGTGTTCCAACTATTTAAAAGAAAATTATTCCGGGATCTTAGATGAAGAAGGAAAAATATTCCTTGATATGATGGAAAAAACATCCCTCAGCGCCATAGAAATGGTTGAAGGGATCCTTAACCATACCAAACAGGTAAACCGGGGCGATATTGAAAAAGAAATTTTTAAGTTTGGCAGCCTTATTGATGAATTGAAAAAACTCATTATTATACCCGCCGGATTTTCATTTGAAAACAATAATAATGAACTGGAGTTATATACTTCGCGGCCAATACTCCTGCAGGTTTTACTGAATCTTTGCAATAACGCAATAAAATATAACGATAAAGAACATGGCTCCATAATGATCTCCGCAGCAGATACAGGAGCCTCTTATGCATTCTCTGTTAAAGATAACGGGCCGGGAATCAGCCCTGAAAACCAAAATAAAATATTTGAACTGTTCTTTACGCTTGGCGTTCGTGACCGGAATAATAATTTAGGAACAGGCATAGGGCTTTCTACAGTAAAAAGACTTGTACAAAAAATGGGCGGTGATATTTCAATCAATTCCCAACCGGGCAATGGCTGTAGTTTCGATTTTACAATAAGTAAGTAAAGTTGGCATATAACATTAAAACTGGAAACTGCCAACTGCCAATTGTAAACTGCCAACTGTAAACTGCTAACTCTTCTTCTGTATTACCTTCAGCATCTGATCATGTATCAGTCCATTAGTGGCAAGTGTTTCCTTTTCAAAAACATTATACCTTTTGCCATCAAAATCTGTAATCCTTCCGCCTGCTTCCTGCACTATCAGGTAACCCGCGGCAACGTCCCATGCGCTCAGATTATATTCCCAGAACCCATCGAAGCGGCCGCAAGCCACCCAGCAAAGGTCTATTGCTGCAGAACCAAGTCGCCTAACCGGCAATCCTTCCAGCACTATCCGTTCAAATACTTTAATAGGATGCTCCCTGCTGTCAGGCCATTTGTAGGGGAAACCGGTAACCAGACAGGCAGTCCTGAAGTCGCTTTTCACAGATACTGATATCGGGACTCCGTTAAGAGTTGCACCTTTACCCTTTTCAGCAAAAAAAAGTTCATTCATCATTGGATTGAAAACTGCACCAAGTATCAGGTCTCCATTATACATCAGCCCTATGCTTACACAACAGATAGGAATACCATGAGCGAAATTTACCGTACCATCAATTGGATCAATAAGCCACTGATAATCAGATGGTTTTATAAGCTCACCTACCTCTTCACTTATAATAGTATGCGAAGGAAAGCTGGCCCTGATAATTCCAATTATCTTATCCTCAGCTTCCGTATCTACTTCCGTTACAAGGTTATTGACGCCTTCCTTATGACCTATTTTAAACACCCCGTTAAAATAATGAAGGATTATTTTACCGGCTTCCATCGTAGCATTAAGAAGTACTTCTTTCATATCAGCCATTGATCATAATTTTAGCTCTTTTCCTAAATAATAGTCTATTACTTTAAGTTTAAAAATAAGGTCATACTTTGCGCTGACAAGGTTAGATGCCGCGGCAAATTCAGAATTTTCCGTAACCAGCAGATCAACTGTACTTGTCAAACCGAGGTCATATCTTTTTCTTGCAAAATCAAGCGCGCGCTTCGCAGCTTCATCCGCGCGCTTTGCAGCATTATACTTCTGTATCGAATTAAGAGCGCTGTTATGTGCCTTATACACATTCTGTTTTAAAGTCAGTTCTGTATTGTATTCGGCCAGTTGCTGCTGGGCAAGGTTTATCCTGGCCTGCCTGACAGCATATTGTGATTGCCATGAATTGAATAAGGGGATGCTCATATTTAAGAACAAACCCTCGCGGAAGTTGTTATTAAATTGCTTGTTGAAAGGGATAGGGGATGTTGTTGTTTTTATTCCCGGTCCATATACCGGGTAAACTCTCCCCCCGATACTATCTGTAATTCCGGTCTGTTGATATCCATTTGGAGTATAAGTGATATTTTCATAATTACTGGCCCAGTTGGTACCTAACTGGTAACCCAGGCTTAGTTGCGGATACAAAATACCCTTGGCGGCAGCTACACCTTTTTCAGCAGCGCTTACACGCAGCTTGCTGCCTTTTACAGAGCTGAAATGCATTTGGGCCTTCTCATATACTTCCTCCGGCTGCAAATTAGATACCATCATCTCAGCGCCTGGTTGCACATCCGGCACTCTTATTGAAAAAGGCACTGAAAAATCCAGGTTTAGCAATGCTTTCAGGTCTAATATTGCAGCGTTATAATTGGCAATGGAATTGATTAAATTGGCGCTGTCAGTGGCCAGTTGCGATTCAAGTTGCGCAACATTCAGTTCCGGTAACCTGCCTGCTTCAGCGAACGCCTTTGTCTGGTCGAGTTGTGCCTGTGAAAGGCCGACTTGTTTCCTGCTGATATTTATCTGTTCCTGGGTCAGCAAGGCTGTAAGGAAACTATTGGCAACATTCAGTGAAATATCATCTTTAAGCTGGTCCAAATCTGCCAAAGATGCTTCGAGGCTGTACCTGTTACGTTCTATTGTATTTCGAACCTGCAGCCAGCCAAACAAAAGCAGGTTGCCATTTACAGTAGGGACAAACGAGTTATAACTGGCATCTACAAACTGGTTTGTTGCAGGGTTGATGGAGCGTCCGAAGCTTCGCCCGAACGAACCGTTTGCGCTTAAAGTGGGTAATTGTGAAAACCGGGTTTGTTGTAATGTATATTTTGCAAGACGTGCGGTAAGAGAGTCCTGCTTAATAGATATATTATGGTTTATGGCATACTGCACACAATGTTGCAATGTCCATACATTATCTAAATTAACGGCAGGTTGCGCACTGGCATTGGTATTGACCGATAAACAAATAATAAGAATAGGTAAAAACAAGCGCATACGACAAATGTAATTGAAAAATTCCGTAACAGTAATGGATGCAAAGTTGATAATTTTTTTGCAATACATTTAACTAACAAAATATTCACAACATCAGCTTAAGACCCTTATTTGTAAAATTCACAAAATGCTAAAGTCAGATATTTGTTAGCTCTTAAATAACATCTCTTTGCGGTCGGGTCAGTTGGTTCTTTTAAAGCCTATCTTCCTTTAGAACAATGGCTTCCCGGGCATCCTAATTTTCATAAAAATGAAATAGGATGCTTTATATCATGGTAGAATAGAAATTTCCAGCCCTCTCTCCTGCCCTGTTCTGCATATTTCTCCCGGACTGCCAATGCTTTTTTGCCATCATAATCATACTTGGCGACATACTTTATCTTCATTTGTTTTAATTGCGGAGCTTCATCCCCTCCAAAGAAGACTTTATCTGTGCCATCGTCTATAAGGTAAACAATATGCTGCGGGCAGTGCCCCCCGGTATGTATGAACTGTATATAGCCATCAATAAAACCCTCCTCCCCATCCAGCCAGCGTACCTGTGATGTAGCGAGCAACGGCTCTATATCTTTAGTATGATAGGATGGATACCCCTTTTGCAAAGCATAGTCTGCCTCTGGCCGGTAAATGCAATATTCGGCATTCGGGAAAGTAGTCATTACCAGCCCGTTATTATCTTTAAATACAAGACAACCAGCATGGTCTTTGTGCAGGTGAGATAACAACACTTTGGTAACAGAAGCAGGTTCATACCCATGGAGGCGGAGATTATCGTGTATTTGCAATATACCATCATTATTATTGAAGCCTAACCCGGTGTCTAAAACAATAACATCCTTATCAGTTATCACTAAAAAGGGTTGCACCTCTAACAGTAACGAGCCTGTTGACCGTTCATTCAGCACATCTTTCGCCGGATTAAAGGATAAAAACGCCTTATCATGCCCTACAGTAAACACCCCTTCCGATAATGTATATATTTTGGCCATAGTGTAAAGTTAAAAGTAATAATGCATCCTATTATATTGGATAAAGAATCGCTAAGCAATTACATTATTGAGCCATTTTTCAACGTATCAATGCCGACCTGTCAGCATCCAGACGCACCAATATGAATATAAGTATGCTGAATGAGAGCAGAGATGAACCACCATAGCTCAAAAATGGCAAAGTGATCCCGATAACGGGGGCAAGGCCTATTGTCATGGATATATTAATAGCGAAGTGGAAGAATAAAATGGCAGCGACGCAATAAGCATAGATACGTGTGAAAGAAGACCGTTGCCGCTCCCCTAAATATACTATACGCAGCATCATTGATAAATATAAGATCACTAATCCCGCGCTACCGGCAAACCCAAACTGTTCACCAATCGCGCAAAATATGAAATCGGTGTTCTGTTCCGGCACAAACTGGTTTTTAGTGGACGTGCCATTTAAAAAACCTTTACCCCAAAACCCACCGGAACCAATAGCGATCTTGGACTGTAATACATTGTATTCTGAGCTATTGCCTTTTTTCTCCTCGCCGGCCACCATTGTTTTATCATATTCATCAGGTACCTCTTTGCCAAGAGTTGAAAAGATACGGTCTATCTGATGCCGTTGTAAAACATGCTTAAATGCAAAAGGCACCGCCACCTGCGAAAACAGGATACTGAATAAAAATGCACCCGCTAATATTATGCGGGCCGGTATTTTTCTTCGTAAAGTCTGCCGCATCAGCAAGCCTATCAGTATGGTAAGGACAGTGAGTATTATGAAAAGCATTTTGCGCTCGATCAATAATGTAGCGAGTACCAGCGCAATTACAGAAAACCCGACTACAAGTACTGCATTCGGTAAACCTTCGCGGTACATAACGAGGAAAAAACAAAAATAAACGAGGGCTAGTCCGGTTTCCTTTTGTAAAAGGATCATAACAGCCGGTAATAAAGCGATGGCTACCCCAATCAACCTGTCTTTAAGCAGTTTGAAATTAGTTTCCGGCAGTGATAAGTATTTGGCAAGCGCCAAAGCTGTAAATATCTTGGCCACTTCGCCAGGCTGAAAACGAAAACTTCCTACTCCAAGCCAGGAACGCGACCCTTTCACATCCACACCGGCGAATATGGTAACTATAAGTACGGCCAGGCCAATAGTATAAGCTAAAAATGCGATGGAAGAAAAGAGTTTACTATCTGTCAGTAATATCATAAACCCCAGCAGCAGGGAATAACCAAACCAGGTCAGCTGCTTCATGTAACTCTTATTCATCATAATAAGAGACACATCGGTAGCGCGGTGCTCTACTGAAAAAACCGCAAGAATACCCACTGCTACGAGCATAACATATAGCAAGAGAATTACCCCATCTATCCTATAAAACAATGCTTTTCTCAGTGAACTCATATTGCCCGATTCATCTTTTTTTCTACTTACTCAAAACTACCTGCTATCTACTATCTGCTATCTGCTATCTACTATCTACTAACGACTATTTACTTCTTTTCAAATGGTTTTCTATCCATCTCATAACCATCATAGAATCAGTGGCTCTTTTCATACTTGCCACTAACTGTTTTCTTTCCATTTTCGCCCTGTAAACTTCTGCGTCATGGCGGCGCAATACAGAATCTATTGTATAAACATACTTATTTATCAAATTCGCCTTCATCATTTTATCTTCCACAGCCCTCCTTGTTACAGATACACTGTCTTTAAGGTATTTTTCTATCATCAGGCTGGCAATTGGCGCTGCCCAGGTAGCTCCAAATCCTGCATTTTCTATTGCCACCGCGATGGCAATCTTTGGGTTTTCACGCGGTGCGAAAGCCACAAACATGGAGTGATTCTGCATTTTTATCACTTCTCCGTTTACTATCGCTTTGTTTTCCGCAGTACCTGTTTTGGCGCATATAGTTATACCTTCTACTTTAGCTCCCGCTGCAGTACCGCTTTCTACCACATCCTGCATAGCCTGCTGCACTATGCTGAATGTAGTATCCGGGATATTCAGTACCGTGTGTTTTTCTAAGTATTTTTTAAGTAAAGAATCTTTGGGATTCTTCCCGATGGCCCGTACAAAGTGAGGCGTATAATAATAACCCTTGTTCGCAATTATGCACATGCCATTCGCCATTTGCAATGGCGTAAGCAATAATTCGCCCTGGCCCATCCCTACAAATACAATTGTACAGGAATTCCAGCTATTATACATTTTGTTGTACGTCGAAGAATCCGGCAGAAAGCCTTTTCCTTCATAGGGTATATCAATACCGGTTTGCCTTCCGTAGCCGAAATTGTAATAGTAATCATGCCATGTCTGCAATCCCCGTTTCACGCTGCCAAAGCTTTTAAAATCAACGGTAAGCCTGAAAATATGACAAAAATAAGAGTTGCAGGAGTGTGCTAATGCAAGGCGGAAATTAGCGGCATGGCCTGCGTCTTTATGTTCGCATTTAATAGGGCGGCTGCAATAATTATAACTGCCATAGCAGGCCAATCCGAAAGAAGGCTTTATCGCCCCGGTAGCTAATGCCACAAGGCCGGTCATAGGTTTAATAGTAGAGCCCGGTGCGTACGTTGCCTGGGTAGCTCGGTTAAACAACGGGCGGGTAGCCTCTCTGTAAAGCGCCGCATAATTTTTAGCTCTTTCCCTGCCGCGCAATAAGTTTGGATCATAGGTGGGGCTGCTTACCATAGCAAGTATGCCGCCTGTTTGCGGATCAATAGCCACTATACTTCCTATCTTGTTTGCCATTAGCTTTTCGGCATATGCTTGCAAATCTGCATCGAGATATAAATCTAATTGCTTGCCCGATACTTCCTGGCTGTCGAGGATCCCTCCCTTGTATGGGTCACGTGGGCGGTTGAACTTATCCCTTTCTAAGTAGTGCACGCCGCGCTGGCCACGCAGCACCTCCTCATATTGAAATTCAATCCCGCTCAATCCGGCATAATCTCCCTGCCTGTAAGAACTGTAGCGTGGTTTTTTGAGCATTTCCGGAGAAACTTCGCCAATATAGCCCAACACAATACCTGCATTGGCCATTTCATAAGCCCTGATATTGCGCTCCACCAGGTCAAACCCGCCGAACATATATTGGTTCTCCTTGAATTTCGCAGTTTGTTCCTGGCTCAGTTGTTCCATAAAGGTGCTCTGCCGCACATCAATATTCCGTTCCTGCACCCTTTTCATAATACTCTCATAATTGGCCCTGGTAATATCCAATGCGGCGCAAAGCTGCGAAGTATCAAAGGTCTTGGAAATATTATGCGGAGTAACCACAAGATCATAAACAGCTGTATTAGATAGCATTACCTTACCCTTCCGGTCTAAAATAACGCCTCGGGGAGGGTACGCGACTTTTTTATATATGGCATATTCATTGGCTAATATTTTATACTTTGGTTCAAAATTCTGGAGAAAAAAAAGCCGCAGCAATATAACAGACCCAACGCCTATAAATATAAAGCTAATGATGTATTGACGCGGATTTGCCGCAATAGACATACTTAAAGATTAATAAACCTGAAATTGTGTACAAACCTACCATAAAAAGACCATTCCAGTAAAAAGACAAAAGGGATATAACCTAAAATACAGCTAATATTTACCCACCAATGGTGTACAACTAAATGAAAATTGTTTTGGGAATTTCGGAAAAGGCTATTTACCTTTGCACTCCCTTACACGAATTGTTAGTCCTGTGGTGTAACGGTAGCACAACAGTTTTTGGTACTGTTTGTCCTGGTTCGAATCCAGTCGGGACTACCCGTAAAAGTTATAAAGCGTTGCAAATCAACAGATTGCAACGCTTTGTTTTTTATTGCGGTACACTTTACCGCACATTTTGAATCGTTTAGATTATATTCCTTTTTACTTTTCTATACCTCTCATGCATTCAATTTTACCAGTTAATTGCTATGATTTGAAAATTAATTTTAACATTATCTTTTTAATTATTCTTTGGCTAAAGACCTGAAACTCTTAAAAACTATTTTGGAAAATTGGTTTTATCCATAATTAGCGGAACAATAGAATTGATTTTTAAGGATAGGCATTTACGGGATTTTTTGGGATTTATTTTGTTTTTATGGATAGTAATAAAGTTGTATTTTTGCAATGTGGAAACAAATAACCATATTGACAAAACAAAATACATTAATAGTACTACGTTTAAAAAAGGCGATAACCGGGTACGTAAGCCCAAAGGGGCACTTTCCAAAAAAACCAAAATAGCGGAAAAATTAGGGTTCGCATGGAATGACCTACAGCCATACATGGAAGGGGCGGGAATAGCCCGCTACCTTGCGGAAATGGAAGCTTTAAACGGAAGGGATTATATTATTGCATACACGGCAATGTTAGAATATGTTAAACCAAAATTAGCCCGTCAGGAAATCATTACCAATAAGCCACAACAGATTATAAATATCGTTGGTAGGGTGAAATCCCTAACAAATAACTATACAGAAATCGTTGAATTACCGGATAAGAATTTTGTATAAACCGATGCCTATATAGGGAAAGCCGGAAGTGCCATGCTTAACCCTATACCCATTACATTTTACCGTACAAAACATATTAAATAATATTAAATATTATTGATTCAAGGTTTTGCTGCTATCTCTGAAATACTACAAGAAATTAAAGTTGAAAGCCCATGATAAAGCTTGTGCCAAATTTAAATTTCACTATTCCATTTTCATTTTTCATTTCCCCAATAGGATTGCCAAAGGATTGAGGGTATAAATCTTCTAATAAAATCATATCGAAAGCTGCTACCGCTTGAACCCCTTTAAGATATTGAATTGAATAAATTCCCATAGAATCATAAGTTATTGTTACCGGAAATGTCGGGGAATATTCAGTGTGGATATACCCCGCCATGCCCCAAGTTTGGTATTTTGTTTCAGTAATGCTGCCAGCATAGTTGAAAATTATTGTATCTCCCGGATAATTTTTATATACAATTAGATTACCTGAACTATCTAATCTACATAATGTATAAATTTTCCCTGTAACAATTCCTAAATTAGCAATTGCTTGAGTATAGGAATATATTTGTGTGCTATCAACTTTCGCAACCGTTACTTGAGGAATATTTTTTTTCTTACAGGCAAAGAAGGTAATACCGCACATCAATAATAAAAGTGTGTTTTTCATTATGTTTTTTTTAGTGAACAATTTGCGGTGATTGTCCGTTTTTTTTGTTTATAAAAATCTTAATTTAGTGGATAAAACAAATAATCATAAGTTGATGTATAATAAATAGGGCTATATTTAACGCTATATGCAGATATTGTATCTCTTTTTGTATTTTCTAAATTTATCGTATCTGAATATGCAAATAATAATAAGTTTGATTTAGATTGATTCGTAAATATTCTATAAACCAAAAACGAATCTTTGGGATTAGCAGAGGTTATATCGGGACTGGCTATTATTTGATAATTCACATTAAACAAAAGAGTTGTATCTCTATTATTTTCGATGATTGTCTGGTCTGAATTAAATATAATCGTATCTCCATAGTTCAATTTAGTTCCGAGATTAACAGAATATTTTTTACCAAAAACGATATGCAATGTATCTATCATTTGGGAATAAGATAGATTCTTATTGTAAACTGGATTAGGATTATTGTCTGATTTTTTGCAGGATAATGCAGTAAGGAATAATATCAAGATAACAAGTGTGTTTTTCATATAATGCAATAATTAATTAAGCCATAAATAAAATCCATTATTAACAGTACCATTTATGCACCCAAGTGTGGCTTTATTATTATATAATATATTGCCACTTTCATAATTTCCTATAGTCAAAGTATCACTATTTTTTTGAGCATATTCGGCAAATATCAAAAACTCTCCTAATCCGGTATAAGTAAAATCAGGAACCACAACTTTAATTGCTATCCCATTTTGATAAATAGAAGTTGCATTATTTCTTGTAATAATATAAGATACGTTGTAAGTAGTATCAAATTTATTTGAAAATTCTCTTATAGTTCCGTTTGCATGAAAAATAATATTATTATTATGATAGCTGCCAGTATTATTTGGCGTAGGTGCATCCCCGATGTTATATGTATGCTCAAAAAGGAAATTAATGCTATCAGCAGTGCTTTGTAAGGATTGTTGAGGCGTTGAGTTTTCTTTTTTCTTACATGAGAACAAAGAAATGCATATCATGAATAAAAGTACGTTTTTCATAAATGTTATTGTTTTGTACAGGTTTCGGAACTGTATTGTGTATGACCATACGTGCCTTGTTGCGTAAATGTATTAGCTTTTATAAAGCTATTTATTTGGCTTTGCGTTTGGTCGCAAAATGGCTTTCCAGTTATATTAACTATAGTATCCTGTCCTGGCTGATTTATAGTTAAATTATGGCAAACCCAACAATATTTTTGCTCACTTTTTTTACAACCCACAATAACCATTAATAGCGAAATTAAAAATAATAGTGTGTTTTTCATTTTTAGTTTGTTTATGTGTGAACAAAAAAATAGCGTAACTGAAATTCTCTTGATGTTCAAGGCTGTCGAAAGCCTACGCAAGCAAAAGACACAGTTACGCCGTTATGGCGTACTATATCCATTGAGTGCTTGCGTAGTTTAAATTTTCGACATTTAGAACATCAACACTATGTTATAATACGACTATCTTAAATAGCCTTTAGTTGTTTTAAGTTTTCATTTCATCTTGTATTTAATATGCTAAAGTACAATTGTTATCATCTTATCAAAGAATATTTCACCCGTTATTTTCTTACATCAGGTTTGGGTAAGGTTGCAACTTGATAAAGTTTAGTATCAGGTAATAGCATATTGCAAACTTTCCCAAAACTGATGCGGCAAGATTGCAACCAAGTTACATGGAATTACTATTGCTCCCGTTTGCGCCAGTATATCCTTAGCTGGTAAACCTTTTATTGACGGGAGTCAAGCTGCCCCCGGTGCGGTTGGCAAGGGCGGTGGGTGTGTGCCGTTGGCAAGCGCGGCTGCTGCCATGCTGCCCCGGTCGCAAGGGCTGGAAATAATGCCATGTGGTTAGCCTTTTTAGTGCTGTTGGCAACATGGCATTATGGAAGCAATTGCAGACCGCGTTTTCGTCCATACTGCACGTAGTGCCAATAATCAATTAGCCATCGAACAGGGGCAGGTGCGAGGGGGCATCGAATATCAGAAAGCGGGTGGATTTATGACTGCTTTGCGAATGTATGAATGAATGTAGTGTAATAAACGAAGGGTTGGCTGTGCAGGTGTATGTGTAATGCCTGTGAATAGCCTTTTGTGTGCCGGGGGCATTACCATACACCGGAACAATGCAAGGGCTGTGAATGAAACGGAATGAGTGAAGGAACGAGTGAAGCTGTTATAAAGACACAATAGCTTTCCAAACGTAGTGAATGGCATTGCAAGATATGTGCCAAAATCGAAGGGTTGGCTTTGTGCGAATGATATAGCTGCGCTTTTTCTGCGCTGGTATATCATTGGCTTTTGGCGCATAGCTTGCTGCCATGAACGGAGAGCGTCCTATGAACCTTTTGGATATGTAGCAGGTTAAGCGTTGGCTTTTTTCTGTGTGTTGGCAACCTGCGGAATATCCAATCATTAGATGCGCTTCCAATGTTTTTTTGATAGTGTATTGATGTAGTAAAGGAATATTGATAAAGCTTAATCAGGGTACTGTAGCTGGAAAGGAAACCACATAAGATATATAATAAATTATATTTGATATA
>CAISOH010000272.1 GCA_903887005.1 uncultured Bacteroidota bacterium
GACTATGGGTACACCATACAGGCATATAGACTATCATTTTATATTTAACTGTTTAGTGTATTTCGTGCAGTTCATTTTCCTATATAAATGGCTGCAGCATCCGGTGTTGAAAAGTGATGGCTCAATGGCTTAATGGGTCAATTAATGTGAAAATGCCCTGATTATGGAGCATTTCATGTAATCCTGGAATTATCAGGTCGATGATCCATAAAGAACAGAACGTACAAGGAACACAACGGACCCTTCGATTCCAAGGCAGGCTTTGATAGCCGCAATGAAAAAAGTGTAAATGAAAACCAAATTAAGGCAATAGGCTATGGGAGTAATTCACCGGAAGCAACCAATGATACTAAAGAAGGCCGTGCACAAAACAGAAGAGTAATTTTGAAGGTCAATTCAAAGAATAGCAAATAGGTTATAACGATAATAATAACGCTGCATGAATGATGCAGATTATTTAAGTTACGCTTGAAAATGTCAGATTAAACGCTCAATAAATCTGTTTGTGAAATTATCTCTTTTAGTGCATTGTATAGTTTGTCAAGATCGCTCTGGCTGTTAAATGCCTGTACAGAGTATCTCAGGAAAACATTATGTTCCTGCCGCATAACAGGCACTTCTATTTTATAATGTTCAAAAAGATGGCGTTGCAGTTTTTCAGACTGGTTGGTTTTAATAGGTACACTTATTATTTGTCCGAGAAAGTCATCATCTAAGGGACAAAGGGGATAAGAGCCAAGCAGGTCGCAAAACCTCTCACGATTGTTCCTGGCAAGCTCTCTGCAGGCAGCAGCTACTTGTTCCCAGTCATTTTCTTTTAAAAATTCAATAGCTCTGGGCACAGTAAGAAAAGCGGAAAAATCTCTTGTACCCTGCATTTGATGATAATCTAAAAACTGAGAATGGGAAGGCGTAGCGCTTTCGTATCCCCAGCTAATAATCAATGGATCAAATTGATTCTGGATTTCTTTTTTTACATACAAAAAGGAACATCCTTTCGGCGTCATCATCCATTTATGACAGGCGCCTGTATAAATGTCGGCTTTAAGATCAGCCATGTTCAGAGGGATATGGCCGGGAACATGCGCGCCGTCAACAATCGTCAGCAAACCTTTTTCTTTTGCCATTTCACAAATTTCTTTCACAGGCAATCTTAGTGCGGTACTGCTTGTTATCTGGGATATAAAAATGGCTTTTGTTTTACTGTTATATCCTTTCCAGAATTGCTCTATTATTGCGTCCTTAGATAATACCGGCAATTCGATGGGCTGGCGGATATATTTTGCTTTACTTTTATTACAGTAATAATTCCAGGTGCGGTCAAGCGCTCCATATTCAAGGGTGGTCGAAAGTATTTCATCTCCTTCATTCAGCTTTAAGCTTTTTGCAATAATATTAATGGCGTAAGTAGGATTCGTTACATATACAATATCGTCAGCGTTGCAGTTGATATAGGTAGCAAGCGCCTGCCTGGATGTTTTTAAATATTCAACGCCATTAACTGCTATAAACTGACAAGGTTCAGATTCCAGTAACAGCTGCCATTTCTGGTAGTCCGCAAAGATTGGTTTCGGACATGCGCCGAAAGAACCGAAATTCAGATAAGTGATTTCTGGATTTAGGAGGAACTGTGATTTAAGTTTTAAATAATCAATCATACTTTTTATTTGTTTAAAACTATTCATTTATTCTTCACAAATTTAATTAAATAATAGAGTGGGGTATTGGAAATAAAAAGAATGTATTCCTACAGGATGCTGAAGGTATTTATTATGAGCAACTGGTTGTGGCACGGTTGTTATCTTTTATAATTATCAAATTTTATTTGAATTTTAAAATATAGAATTATGAAAAAGATATTGGTAGCAATAGCGTTTTTATCGCTTACATTTCTATCCTCCTGTTTTGTTGAAGGACATGCGGGTCATCATCGTCATGGGGCCGGAGCCAAAGTTTACGTACGTTAATAAGATAAGTGAAAAAGGTATTTTCATATGGGCGCCTTCTTTGACAGCTATAACCTGATTTTTTGATAATGAAATAAGGGAATTTCACATTTACATATAATCTACAAACATATTATATAGAAACTGGTACAGTTTTTATAGAGACATACTATTATGCGTAAGGTATTAAAGTTCACCTTTATTATTATCGGCAGTATTTTTCTAATACTGCTGGGCGCACTTATTTACCTCAATACCCCTTCTGGACAGAATTTTGTACGCGGAAGGGCGGTAGCTTATTTACGAGATAAGTTGAAAACAGAGGTGCGTATTGGCCACCTGGGTTATGGGTTTCCTAAGTATATAGTCATCAATGATGCTTTATTGCTCGATCAGGCCAAGGATACTTTATTGATTGTAAGCACTTTGAAAGTTGATCTGAATATGATGCAACTTTTTCATAAAAAATTCGATATTCAGCAAATTGTGGTAAAGGACATGCGCAGCCATATATACCGTAATACACCTGATACCAATTATAATTTCACTTACATTATTACTGCTTTTACCGGGAATACCGCAAAAAGCAAACAACCATCTGCAACAAATGCCACTGATACTTCCTCATCGCTATCCTTTCATATTGATAATGTAAAGCTTGATAATATTCATTTCCGGTTTGATGATTATACAGGCGGTATCAGGTTTGGAAGCGACCTTGATCATTTGGATCTTAAAATGAAAAAGCTGGACCTGGATAATATGTTTTTTCATGTAAAGGACCTTACTGTTTCAGGGCTTCATACTGTATTTGATCAGGATACCTCATATATAGTCACAATACAAAAGGATACAACAAAAAGCAGGGTGAAGATAATAGCGGATAATGTGGACATGAAGCATGTATTATTCAGGTATAATAACAATCTCAATAAATTTTTGTTTGCTCTGCAATTGGGTTCCCTGCAGTTGCAACTCAATGAATACAACCGCGATAATAACCGGGTGGATATAAAGAAACTGGCAATCAATAATTCAGACGCGAAGTTGGATTTTGGAAAATCTACTACAGCCCCTTCACCTGTAGATACAATAATAAGAATAGACACTACCGAAGGCTGGGATGTGAGGGCGAAGGATATTGACATTGCAGGTATTAACATTAAGATAGACAATGAAAATGAACCCCGCCAGCTTTCCGGAATAGACTATTCTCATCTCAATTTGCGAAATCTCGCGCTAAATGTGCACAATCTTTTATATTCCGATACGGCTTCCGGAGAATTGAGGCATTTTGCAGTAACAGATACCAGCGGGCTGGACATAAAAGAATTCAAAACAGTATTCAATTACACAAGAAAGGGCGCTATATTAAAAGACCTCTATGTGCAAACCCCAAACACAGTAATACAGAATTACATTGAATTTCATTATCCTTCTCTTGTTGCTTTAAAGAAACAAATTCAATCATTACAGTTGAAGGTAAATATTGAAAACAGTTTCATTGGACTGCATGATGCTGCCTTGTTTATGCCATATCTTCAAAAGCAGGAACTCTTCCAAAGGTATAAAAACAGCCGTATCAGGCTGGACGCTGAGCTTACAGGCTTTCTTAACGATCTTAAAATTGCAAAATTTTATGCACAGGGACTTGAGAACACCGAAATATCATTTAATGGCAGGCTTAGTGGTTTACCAGAACCAAAGAGCTTAAGGTATAACCTGCATATCGCAAAATTCAATTCCTCAGAGAAAGATATAACGGCTTTGCTGCCTTCCGGCACATTGCCTTCTTCAGTAAGAATTCCTGATCGATTTGGCGTAACAGGACAGATAGCAGGTAATCAAAAAGATTACAATGCCAATTTAATACTTGCCAGTACAGATGGGATAGCCTATCTGAAGGGACTTGTGGCTACTTCGCCGGGGCCAGGCAGGGAAAGATATGATTTCACAATAAAAACCATACAGTTAAATGTTGGGCGCATAATAAGGAAGGATTCATTATTAGGTGCAATCTCCTCCAATATGGATATTAAAGGCCAAGGCTTTGATTTTAAAACTATGACTGCTTCGGCGGATGGTAATATATCTGCCGCATTTATCAAAGGGTACAGGTATCACGATATAATAATGTCTGGAAAAGTTGCGGCTCAACGAGCTGATGCGGACATGAGTTCTGCTGATTCCAATTTAAGGGTACAATTAAACGCTCATGCAGATTTTAGTGGCAAATATGCCGCCGTCTTAGCAGACATCCGTATAGACAGTGCAGACTTCCGTGCATTAAAACTCAGTAACACGGAATTACGTGCAAGAGGAAAAATCCATGCAGACTTTCCTGAGTTAAATCCTGATTATCCTGATGGTAGTTTTACCTGGAAACAATTCGTAATAGTGACCCAGGGTAAAAGGTATTTTATGGATAGCATCTATGCCATTTCCCGTCCAAATGCGGATACTGGTCAGAATATATTTATTAACCTTGGTGCAATGGATGCACGGATAACAGGCAAAACACCATTAACGAAAATTGGCGCTATAGTTCAGGATCACATAAACAGGCACTATTCTGAAGCAACTAATGATAGCCTTAAAATAAATCTGGCAAAAATAATTTCGAAAAAATCTGACAATAAATCCGGTTACAACTCAAAAATAGTTATTCCTGTTAAGCAACAGGCCAAAAAAGATACTGTTTCTATTCCTGCAGATTACAATCTCAGTTTCATGGCTCATGTATATGACAAGCCAATGATTCATGGTTTATTACCGGGCCTCACTTCATTTGATTCCATTCATATAGATGGCAGCCTTACTCCGCGATTTTTAATTCTGGACATAAATGCTCCGGAAATAGTTTATGGTTCCAATATTGTTGAAAACGGAAAATTACAATTACGCGGAAGCGACTCGGAGCTTACTTATAAACTTACGGTGGATCAACTCAGCAGATCAGGGTACGCATTATATTTTGCTGATGTTCAGGGCTCGCTCAGCAATAGTATTATTACCACCAGTGTAAGCTTGTGTGATGCAGGCAGGCAGGAAAGATTTGCCCTTAAAGCAAACATGCAGACGATTGGCGATTCGCAGGTGATAAGGCTTCAGCCAGGCCTGAAACTCAATTATAGCGCATGGCAGGTTACTGAGCCCAACCGGATTGTATTAAACAGGAAAGGATTTTACGTACAAAATTTTGGGATCAGCAATAATGAACAATTTATAAGGGTTAATAATGAACAGCCACAATCCGGTACACCTTTAAAAATAGATTTCAACAATTTCACTTTGGCAAATATTACAGATATAGCCAGCAGGAATGATACTCTGCTTGCTAATGGCATATTAAACGGAAATGTAACGATTGAACAAATGACTCCTTTAGTAAAAATGTCCGGTAATCTGCAAATACAAAACCTGTCTGTTTATTCAGATACAGTTGGAAACCTGGATATGCTTGTGGATAATAAAACAGAGGGCCTTCTCAACGCCAAAGTTACTTTGAAAGGTTATGGCAACGACATATCTCTTACCGGGGTATATAATCTTAACGCAAGCAGTAACTATCTCAATTTCAATCTGGATATAAATGCCCTTGCTGTGCGCACATTTGAAGGCCTAACATTTAATCAGATCAGGAGTAGCTCAGGCTACCTACGGGGTAACCTGAAAGTTCAGGGCA
This sequence comes from uncultured Bacteroidota bacterium, assembly GCA_903887005.1. Classification (GTDB taxonomy): domain Bacteria; phylum Bacteroidota; class Bacteroidia; order Chitinophagales; family Chitinophagaceae; genus Nemorincola. The sequence continues at coordinate 5,632 of CAISOH010000272.1, forward strand.
CTTTTTCAAGCCCCGATATTACCGGTGAACTGCATACAGATAACCTCAAAACTACAGTAACCGCGCTGAATACCGATTTCAAAATGCCTGAGGAAAAAATAGCATTTACCACTAATCAAATTACTTTTAATAATTTTACTATTCTGGATAGTGCTGGCAATAAAGCTTATGCGACAGGCTCAATTGGCATTGCTGATATTACCGACCCGGATCTTAATCTTACTTTTAAAGCTGACAACTGGCGGGCTATCCATGGCACTTATAAAGAAAATAAGCAATTGTATGGCAGCCTGATACTGTCAGCAAATTTAAGTGTCTCCGGTACTGCTACCACACCTTCGGTCGATGGGTATCTTCATGTGCTCAAAGGTACAAACATGACCGTTTCAAATCCATCAAATAATCCGGAATTCCAAAGCAGTAAAGGTATTGTAGTATTTGTTAACATGCGTGATAGTAGTCGGGGAACGGCCCTTATGCCCCGTGTAACGGATACTATAAAACATAAACATAAATTTGCTGTTGGTTCTGAAATCAATGTAAATATTACTGTTGATAAGAATGCAGAATTCAGCCTGATTATAGATGAGGCGTCCGGCGACTTTGTTAAAGTACGGGGAGATGCATACCTGAATACATCCGTAAGCCCGGATGGAACGCTGAGTGTAGCAGGCAGTTACCTGCTCCATAGCAGAATGTACCAGATGAATTATAACTTCATACGCCGCAGATTTCTTATCCAGGATGGAAGCACGGTTGTTTTTGCAGGAGACCCCTTAAAGAATACAACCCTTGATGTTTCTGCCGTTTATGCAGCCAATACACCTGCATACGACCTCGTGATGCGGCAGGTGTCAGACCCGGTTCAACTGAATTATTTCAAACAAAACCTTCCTTTTGAAGTAAACCTGCACATGAAGGGTAACATGTTGCTGCCTGCATTTACTTTCGATGTGGTTTTGCCGGAAAATAAAGTATATCCATTATCAGCCGATCAGATAGAATTGGTACAAGCTAAACTTAACCAGTTGCGCCAGGATACCAGTGAACTGAATAAACAGGTATTTGCAGTGCTCATTCTTGGCCGCTTTGTTTCAGACGATCCTTTCAGTTCTGGCGCTGCCCAGGGTTTAGGATTTGCTGCCATTCAAAGTGTAAGCGCATTTATTGGTGAAGAGCTCAACCGTGCGGCTAATAATCTTATTAAGGGAGTTGATTTGTCCGTTGACCTTGCAACTACGCAGGATTACACTACCGGTGATATGCGCCAGCGAACAGATTTGAATGTGGCAGCATCAAAAAGGATCCTAAATGACCGGCTGAAACTTACCGTAGGCAATGATTTTGAGGTAGAAGGGCCACAGACCAATGGTAACCAAAGCGGATTATTGCCCAGCAATCTTGCCGCAGATTACATGCTCTCTGGTGATGGCAGATATGTTGTCCGTGTTTATCGCCGAAATTATGATGAAGGCGCATTGCAGGGATTTGTAACAGAAACAGGATTAAATTTCATCGTCAGTTATGATTATACCCATTTCAAAGAAATTTTTATGAAGAAGCCTAAAATACATAGACTATCAGCTAATAATAATGACACTTTGAAAATGGCGAACGGCCTCTGATAAAAGGTTAATTGGTTAAAAAGTTGATTGGGAAAAGCGATTGTACAATTTTTATATAAGGGGATTAATGATAAAGAATTTGCAAATAAAAAACTGTTTTACATTATGGCTGGCCTTGTTTCTCATTGGCTGCAGTAATACGAAACATCTTCCTAAGGACGAACGTCTTTTCAGGGGTAGCAAGGTAATTATACATGATGCTGAAACTTCGCGCAAAGATAGAAAGCAATTAAAAAATGACCTTGCCGGTATCGTGAGGCCCCGGCCAAATACAAAATTCCTTGGTTTTCGCCTGAAGCTTTCCCTGTATAATCTTGCAGGTGGGGATACAAAAAAGAAAAGAGGGCTGAAACAATGGTTGCGAAATAAAGTTGGTGAACCACCGGTTCTTACAAGTTCCGTTAAGCTGGATGTTAATAAAGGCCTGATGATTAATCTGCTGCAAAACAAAGGATATTTCCTGGCTACAGCCAAAGCGCATTTAGATTCAAATATCAAGCGAAAATCGCAGGCCATTTTTGATATTAATACTGGTCCGCAATACACTATTAATAAGGTTGAGTTTAGAAAAGACTCGACACTTATTTCTTATGATTTAGATAGCGACTTCTACCAGACTTTGCTCACACCTGGCGCTCCATATAACCTTGACCTGATAAAAGCAGAGCGTTCGCGGATAGACCGGATGCTTAAAGAAAAGGGCTATTATTATTTTAAACCCGATTATATTCTTGTTTTGGTGGACAGTAATTTAGGTGACCACAAAGTGAATATGTATGTGCGGCTAAAACACAAGGAAATACCCGATGAAGCTTACAGGGCATATACAATTAATGATGTTTCCATCTATGCCAACTACCGGCTTCGCGGCAATGAACAGGACACCAGCAAAGCAAATGAAACAGTGAATGGCAATTATTTTATAATAGATAGAAAAAAGGCTTTCAGGCCAAAAGTTTTTACTGATGCCTTGATCTTTGAAAAAGGAGAAGAATATAGCCTCGATGATCAGAATACTTCACTCAGCAGGTTGGTGAACCTGGGTACTTTTAAGTTTGTAAAGAACAGGTTTGAACTGGTAAATGATTCATTGCTGGATGTGTTTTATTATCTTACGCCTTTCCCTAAAAAATCGCTGAGGCTTGAATTAGGCGCACTTACTCAAAATGATAACCGTACCGGCACACGAGGGAGCATTAGCTGGAGAAACCGCAATACTTTTAAAGGCGCTGAAGAGTTATTGCTGAAAATAAATGGTGGGATCGAATCCCAATTCGGTTCAGTAACGCAACTACCCATCTATAACTTTGGCGCTGAGGCAAACCTTTCATTCCCTCGTTTCGTTGTTCCTTTTTTTGATATACAAAACAGAAGCCGTTTCATGCCACGCTCCATCATCAGGCTGAAAGCACATTATGAAACTGAATTGACCCTGCTGAATATAACGTCCTATACAGCATCTTTTGGCTATGACTGGAAAGAAGACATGCATAAAGAACACCAGTTTTACCCCATCAATCTTACTTATGTAAAAACGGATACACTGAGCCGGTCAGACCAATTACGTTTATTATATGGCAACCTTGTATTCAATGGTATTATTTTAGGCCCTACTTACGAATATACTTATAATTCCCAGGTGGGTGCCGCACCCAAAAGCGGTATTTATTTTGATGGCCTTATAGATCTTTCCGGAAATATCCTTGGGCTGGTACAGGGAGCGGATTACAATAAAAACCCGCAAAAAATTGCAGGCCTCACTTATGCCCAATATGTGAAATTACAGCCCGATATCCGTTATTACCTACACCTTTCAAAAGGCGCTCTTATTGTGGCGCGGGCAATTGCCGGCATAGGTATTCCTTATGGAAATTCAAGACAATTACCCAATATCAAGCAGTTATGGGCAGGGGGTAACAGCGATCTGCGCGGTTTCCCGTCACGCCTGGTAGGCCCCGGCACATTCAATGAGTATTCCGCGTACAATACAAAGCAGTATATAGAAACCCTGGGCGACCTGAAGCTGGAATGTAATCTGGAATTCAGGCAGAATATTTATAAGTTCATTAATGCCGCATTATTTGCCGATGCAGGTAATATCTGGCTATACAATGATAACCCGGCTTATCCCGGAGGAAAGTTCACTTCCAATTTTTACAAGCAACTGGCAGCAGATGTGGGGTTTGGCCTGCGCTTCGATTTTAGTATATTACTATTGCGCTTTGATTTTGGTTTTCCTGTTTACGAACCGTGGTTAGCTGGCTCCAATAGCCTTCAGATGAATTCCGGAACTATCAAAAATATGGTTTTTAATATAGCGATCGGATACCCGTTTTAAGCTTTTTCGGTTTTATTTTTTGGCGCAAATTATTGGGTGGCTTTCTGTCTATCCTGACATGACCTAAAACCAATTCCAACAATATGGAGATAATAGCTGCGATAGAAAAGCAGATTTATGCCGATGTTAATACTGCTCTGAGTGTATTTGTCATTGATACGATTTTGCGCGTTTCATAATCAAAACAGACCATGCCTGTCTTGGCATGGGCTATATCGGAAGGCTTGCCATTTCTGTTAGTGAATATATGGTATAACAGGTCAAATGACTTGCCTGCCACTTCCTCCGCATAGATCTTTATGGTCATTTGATCGCCATAAAAGGCTTCTCCTTTATATGCAATCATAACATCCGCCATAATGAGGCTGTTGCCGCCGGTGTTCAACTCATCAAAGCCAAAGCTGCGCAACATTTGCATACGCGCTTCATGAATTATGGATAATATTGCATCATTACCGACATGGCCACCATAGTTAATATCACCGATGCGCACAGAAATTGTGGCGGTGAACAATGGATTTTCAACAGGAAATTTTAACTTTACACGAGCCATATCTGGTTAAAAAGTTAATTGGTTAAAGAGTTAATTAGTTAAAACAAACACACTGCTTTATGAAGATAATTTGCGTTGGGCGAAATTACGCAGAACATGCCAAAGAATTACAAAATGAGGTTCCGGTCATACCAGTCATATTCATGAAGCCTAAAAGCGCCTTGCTGCTGCCGGGAAAACCGATCTACTACCCTGAATTTACAGACGACCTGCAATATGAATGTGAGGTAGTGGTAAGGATTTGCAAAAACGGTAAATTCATCCAGGAAAAATTCGCAAATAAATATTATGACCAGGTGACGCTCGGAATAGACTTTACCGCCCGCGACTTGCAACGTGAACAACAGAAAAAAGGCCTCCCATGGGAGATCGCAAAAGCGTTTGATGGCTCAGCAGCAGTTGGCACTTTCGTACCAATAACCATTGAGACCGAAGTAAGCAACCTGGCTTTTCAGTTAAAACTAAATAACGAAACCGTTCAGGATGGTCATACCCGCAATATGATCTTCTCTGTTGATCATATTATAGCCTATATTTCACAATTCTTCACCCTACATATCGGAGATATGATATTTACCGGAACACCGGCAGGCGTGGGCCGTGTAAATGCGGAAGATAAGCTGGAAGGCTATCTGCAAGGCAATAAAGTGCTTGATGTGCTGGTGAAGTGAGGAAAGATGCTTCGGTTTTGAATTAATTGTTATCTTTATTTTGCATTATAAATTATTCCCCAATAGAAAATCGGGCTAACCCGGGAATTCCTGAATTATAAAATGGACGTAGCAATAGAAGCAAGCTGGAAAGAAGAACTAAAGGACGAGTTCAACAAACCGTATTTTGAACAAATCGTCCATTTCCTGAAAGAAGAAAAGAAAGCAGGTAAGATTATCTACCCTCCCGGCAAGCTCATCTTTAATGCCTTTGAATGTACTCCATTCAGCAAGGTTAAAGTTGTTATACTGGGGCAGGACCCTTATCATAATCCCGGCCAGGCGCATGGGTTATGTTTCTCCGTGCCTGATAAAATTCCGCCGCCGCCTTCGCTAATCAATATTTTTAAAGAGTTGCGCGAAGACCTGGACATACCAATTCCTCCCACAGGCAACCTGGAGAAATGGGCCAGGCAAGGAGTTCTTTTGCTCAATGCCTCATTGACGGTAGAAGCCAATAAACCGATGTCGCACAGTGAAGTAGGATGGCATCAATTCACTAACGAAGTAATAAAACATATCTCTGCAGATAAAGAGCATTTGGTATTTATGCTGTGGGGGAAATTCGCGCAGAATAAAGAAAGCCTTATAGATGGGGCCAGACACAAAATATTAAAAGCGGCGCACCCTTCACCCTTATCCGCATACAACGGTTTTTTTGGCTGCAGGCACTTTAGTAAAACAAATAACTGGTTGAGGGAAACGTGTGAAAAAACGATAGACTGGAATTTAATAGCTCAATAGCTTAATTTTAATAACAGGGAGAAGTCCTCCACGATGGATTTGGGGTTTATGAACATAATAAAAAACATATTAGGCCGGATATATCTTTTGTATGCATTTGTATTATTTATCGCTACCATGCTGGTGATAATCATACCTGTTTGGATCATATCTTTTTTCCCGGAGCCACTTAGGGCCAGGGCAATTCACCCGATATTCAGATTGTGGATGGGAGTATTCATGCCGCTTGTATTTTGCCCTGTATTCCGCAAAGGCAAAAAGAACTTTAAAAAAGGGCAGCAATACGTGGTAGTGCTCAATCACAATTCAATGGTGGACATTCCAGTGGCATCCCCATGGATTCCCGGCCCGAATAAAACTCTTGCAAAAGTGGAAATGTCAAAGACTTTCGTGTTTGGTATTATCTATAGGGCAGGCTCTATATTGGTGGACCGGAAAAAAGAAAGCAGTCGCAGGGAAAGCTATAACAGGATGAAAGAAACATTAGATACCGGAATTCACCTGTGCCTGTATCCTGAAGGGACCCGTAATAAGACAACCGAACCATTACAGGCTTTTTTCGACGGGGCTTTCATTACAGCCATTAAAGCGCAAAAACCTATTATGCCGGGAGTCATATTCAATACAGGAAAAATACTCCCGCATGATAAAAAATTCTGGGCGCGTCCGATGCCGGTGCGCATAGATTTTTTAGAACCAATACCAACAGAAGGTTTAACTTTGAGTGATGCAGCAGCTTTAAAAGATCGGGTACATAAAATTATGTCAACCTATTATGTGGCTAATCAAAATAAAGGGATAATATGACATTTTGTATTATCGGTACGGGTAATATAGCATGGTTCCTGTGTACAAGACTGGTAACCGCCAGGCATCATTGTATAGGCGTTTACGACAGGGATATTAACGCGGCCAGGAGATTCGCGGAGGCATTGCTTTGCAATAAATCCGGCACAATAAAAGATATAGAAGACGGCGAAGCAGATGGATGTTTTTTAGCAGTCTCCGACTCCGCTATCAGCGAGGTCGCCGCACAACTTTCTTTTAAACAAACTGTACTGGTGCATACCGCCGGCGCCGTGGGGATAGATAATATAATGACAGCAGCTAAAGACTGTGCAATATTATGGCCTGTCTATTCTATCCTCAAAAACAATCTCCCTGTTCACAGGAAGATACCCTGCGCCTGGGAAGCATCCTCCGATAAAGCCAAAAGGTTTGTGTTGTCTATGGCCCATGCCATCAGCGATGAATTGTTTGAAGCAAAGTATGAACAACGCAGATGGCTGCACCTGGCAGCTGTGATGAGCAATAACTTCATTACTCACCTGATGACGATATGTGAACATGTATGCGCCGATAACAACATGCCTTTTGCTACCCTGCTGCCTATCATAGAACAGACGTTTGACCGCATAAGGCAATATTCCCCGCAAACACTGCAAACCGGCCCTGCTATCCGCAATGATACTACTACCATCAATGAACAAATAGCATTATTGGAAAAACATCCTCACTGGCAAAAGATATATCAAGCCATGACGGATTCCATAAGGGCAGAAATAGCGGATAAATAAAATAAATAGGCGCACTTTAAATTGGAATTTGGAATTGGTAATTAGGAATTTGGCTTGTTGGTTATTATTCATCATGTTTATACTCAACAAGAGAAAAATTAGTGACTTTTGCAGACATAGCTAAATAGATAATTTGTCATGGTGAGCCGCGCCGAACCATGACATGCTGAATGATGAACTTAATCTCAATGAAGTACTGCACTCACTAATTGAAGTTTAAAATACCATGCTGGACATTGTGAATGAGAATTACTTTGTTTCATCCATTGCGATACAAAATAATATCCTCCAACCGATAAGCTCCTTGAACAGTTCCAAAACAAAGAGATAGGTCCTTATACCAAAAAAAAGTTTGTATCCGTTTGGTTTGTGTAAGGGACTAATTTATTGCCATCAAACACATTTACTGTATAACCTTGTTCCTTCATATAATTTAAACAAACCGGGCGCATTTCATTTTCCCACAGCTCGCAAAAAATAATAGGTTTATGACGCACCAATAATTCCCTGCCGCCTTTGAAAACATAATACTCAAAATTTTCGACGTCTATTTTTATCGCCGTTATTTTGGGTAGTTTTTTCAGTTCCTCTATATCGTCTAATTTTTGTACAGGTATGGAATAAAATGTTCCGTTGTTCCACTCGCTGTTGTCATTTTCTTTTACCACATGGCTCAGGCCCTGCATCTTCATTTTATCAATAACAGGCAGCACCATTTTCAGCGTTCCGTTTTCTTCGCCCAGTGCTGTTTCAAATAATTTTACATTAGCCGGTTTATAATAATTCACAATGCGCTTCAATGCTTTCACATTATCCGGTATCGGTTCAAACGCGTATATCACAGCCTTATCCAGTTTTTTTGCCAGTGCCATGGTCATTATCCCGATATTGGCGCCGATATCCAATACCACACCCTCATTCGGGATCATGTTTAAGAAATATACAAACTCCCGCTCGTAGTGGCTTGATTTTAACCGGTTGATGGTATAAATGGAGAACAGAAACAGATAATTGCCATATCCCAGGATTTTTTGAAGCAATACTTTTATTATTTTTTCCAATTTGGCTCAGGTATTTAATTCAGCGGTAAGGTAGTTTTTTTCTGATGGAATTTAGCTACGTAATGTCAACAAAATAAAATCCACTGAAAATTTTAAAATATAATGGTCGTATGTTTTGAAGTATAGCTATTGGTATTATAAAATATACCTGTCCTGTTGTTTAGCAAATATTACGAAAAAATTCGGTGGAGTTTATTCTATTCAAATTCCTACACTTGTTTCGTGTATCGGATTTTGGAAGAATTTATTTCCCGTTTGAACTATTTTTATTTATTGAAGCTTTTGTTGCGGGCAGACAGAACAAGGTCCTTTACATTTGATGGTATTTGTTTGTCTTGCCATTTACGTTCGGTTTCTATTGATTTACCTGAAGCTTTTATTGCTTTTAAAGCATATTCTGCGGCTTTTAATGAGTGGTCGGCCATATGAGCTGTTGCAACAGCATGTCCAATGGCACGGGCTACAGCTATTGCGGCCGGATTGGAAGATTCATTTGCTGCCGCTATTGCTTCCAATGAGGCATTTCTTGCGGCGCCAACTGAAACCTCGCCCCTTTTCCATGCCATAGCTACCCGCAGCGCATCATTCAGTCGTTCGTCTATACTTTCTCCCAAAAGCGGCAATACATGTTGAGCGCATTTATATGCCCATTTGATTAATTGGCTATGTTGCTCCTTATTAAGAGAACCGCCCCGATGTATTGCAACAAATCGTTTGTCACGCATTTTTATCCACTTTTCTATAGAGTCTTCCCAAAATAGCAAATAAAAATTTAGTTCAGAGAATGTGTAAAATAAAGCCGTTTAAAAGCCGTTTTGATTACTTAGCCACGGGTTTGCAGTCAGATAGCTTACTATGCTTAAACTTTTGCTGATTAATAATCCGGTAGTAGGGGTGCAGAGGGCATAGAGAAGCCGCAGCTACACATGGAACATGATTCCAAGAATAAGAATGACCGCGGCCATTATCCCCCCGAGAATAATACCTGCTAAAAAATGTCTTTGATGTTTTACACCACCCATTATGCCAGCAAATAAAGCAAACAATGGAATATATAATAATACCAAAGGACTACCTCCGAATAAAACTTGAATGGGAATGAATATTGGTAAAGGGACAGAAATAATTCCAAATACCAAGGACAAAGTCCCCCAAACGCCATTCTCTTCAGGATAATCGAAATAATTAGAAATTGAAGTTGGTATTGTTTTTTTATGTAATATATGTTCCTTAAGATAGCTAGATCCCAGATGTCCGATGTTATCACTATTGGTTTTAGTACCCGTTACTGTTTTTTCAGTACCTGAAACAAGTGAAGTGGAACTAACAGTTCGTTTAACCGGGAACGCTCCAAATGAGTTACCCGATGCAACAATGGTTAGCATAATTATCAAAAGTGAGATTTTGGAATTCATAATTATAGTTGAATGATGATGCAAAAATGTTTTATGAAATTTGTTATTTTAGATTGGAATTATTTTGGTTAATGGAAGCATTGCTATCGGCTTTTTTGCAGGAACTATACGACAAAACAGATAAAACAAATATTGAACAGCAGAAAGGTATTTTAATCATAAACGCTTCTATTTAGGTTAACAATTACGCAAACATAAATATCAAATCCATCAAATTATTTGACAAAAATCAAATTTTGGCAACAAATGGGGACGGAGATTTTTGTTGTATAAATATCAGGTCTATGAAGGGATAAACAGATATTTTGAAATTCTAATAATGGGAGATTATTTCCAGTAATTGGAATAATTTATATTTATACAAATTTAAAATAAACTGATTAACAATTATTTATGATTTTGGCACAATACTGGTATTATACTTAATCTCAAACAGTTTTATTAACTCTCAAAAACAAAACAAATGAAAAAAGTAAATCACAAAACCAGTAGTAAGGGCAATGGTAAGTTCAAAGGAATAGTATTAAACTTCATTAACAGAACTTTCAATAGTATCCAATGTGCCTACATGTCATTGAAGGAAAGGTATCGCAGGCAGGTAACTTTTAAGATTACGGGCACAAAGAATGGCTTATTATTCGGTTACTTCGTTGTAAGGTAAGGCTGATAGTTTTGAATTCAGTTGCTGTGTTCAAAAGTTAGAATTGCCATTTCAGGCGCTGGGCTATGAAAAATTGTAGTTTGGCCTTGATTTCTGGAGGAGCCTGCCCTGAGAAATCGAAGGGTCGGAGTGGTAGCAAATCTCCGATTTGCGAATATGAAAAATGAGATCAAAGAAACATATCGGAAACGGGGGAAATGACAGCGGGTGGCTGTTGCTACCTGCTGTCGCCTGATACGGTTACGGGCATATTAAATCATGAGTTTTATGATCCCCGACTTTCAAAGATTGTGCCTTTAAGTAAAAGGTCAATATCAGTAATTATTTCCTTTATTTCTCTTTGCTTCAATAAGTACTCCTTAAAGTCGATTTTATTGTTCCTCTTTAATTCATCCAGTGATTCCTTTTCAAGTTCCTTTAAATGCCGCATTTTATAATTCTCATAATCCTCAAAGACTTTCCTGCGCCGATCTAAATAATCATCTTTTAAAATGTTTGGATTGATCTGGTTTGTCGTTCTTTCAAGTGAATATCCATTTCGATCTATGTAGGAAATTGCCAGTCCAAATTGATAAGTCGGTTTCTGACGAATAAACTGTTCAAAACCATCAGAAATAAATTGAATTTCTCCTTTTTGTGTATTAATGGTCCATAATATTCCTTCATCCTCATTACTTCTTTCAATGCCCTCAATTTCCCCGGCATCTTCAAAAGCGATGTCCAAATCAAGAGTCACTTGTTTAGGTCGTTTAAAGACTAATGTTGCAGGTGCAATCCAAAATGTAAAAGGTAAGCCCTCTAAATCAGGTAGATTCCATTTGAAAATATAGTCAATATCTAATTCCAAATCCTCATCTAACCGGATTTTGTATATCATACAGTCATGCCATCCCATGTTTTCAAAATCAGCATCTGTCCAGATATACTTTTCTAATTCATAATTCATAGATAAATATTATTATGCTATTCCAATGGGATTAAAGATTAAAGGTAGTTTAATAATGTCCACGTTGGCTGTTGTATTCCCCAAAAAATAGACAAAACGTAGTTTAAAGTTAATCTCTGATCAAGCCTGCCCTGAGATTCGAAGGGTCGGATTGGCTGACAATCGCTGATTGCGAATGTGAAAAATAAGAGCAAAGAAACATAGCGGAAATTGAGAAAATGACAGCCGGGTGGGGTGGCGCTCCATACTATTGCCTGACACGGTTACAGGCACATTAAAGTATGAGTTTTGTGATCCTTGCATAGTGCTACCGGACTGTGCTCCACGAAACAAAAGGTATAAAAAGAAAACGCAAAAATTGTCTTGCAACTAAGGAACTCCGCTACTTAACCAGGTATATTTGTGCACTTAATATTCCGCTGGCGCTGGTGGTTACATGTCCATTATAGGCATATGACATGATAGGATTAAAACATGGCTCATAATGATCTCCGGAAAAGGGCATTATTTTATGAGTAAGGCCCAATAATGCGACGTTTGAAATAGTATCGCTAATCCCTGCAGCGGGTAATGAAATTATATAGTCATAGGCGGAAGGGATATTGTTCGGGTTATGTGCGACAGCCATTTTCACTGAAGACGCATTTCCTGTATCGCTGGTCACATTGTCACGCACCCAGAGATAATAGGAAATATTATCGGTTTGCAGCACCTTGCTAAAACCGGTGCCTGCCTGGTATTGCGTTATTGTTGCGCCGTTAAAATCTGTTACGGAAAATCCTACGCCAGTCAGGGAAAATGTGCCTGGAGTACAGGTTACATCTTTAGTCCTTTTGCAGGATATAGTAGCAACCAATAAAAAAACAGATAGAGCGATCCATACTTTCATAAATGGTAATTTTACTGAAATCCGGCAAATATCATGCCAATTTCAGTGAATAAATCGAGATTCCAGCTCTCTGATAAAGTCTTCCATATTGCACTTTTCCCCTTTTTCCGGCACTTCTATTATACTGGCTACAAAGATTCTATTCGAAAATTCCTGCAACCGAAAGGCACTCTCAAAAACTGGTAAGCCTGGATGGCATTTGAAGAAACGGCACGGAAAATCGCAGAAGAACTAGAAATTGCCAAAAAAAGGAAAATTATTTAATATTGCATAACTAATGTGAAGTCCAGCCATCACAAAAAAAAACGGGGCAAATCCGAAAAGCCATAGAGTAGGAATAAAACAAACAAAAACAAAAACATGAAATTCTTTGTCTTAGCCTCTTACTCTTCCGAAGGAGCAAAGGGAGTATTAAAAACTGGTAGCGGAACTGACAGGAAAAAAATGACCGAAACCATGGTAAATGAACTGGGCGGTAAACTCGAAGCATTTTATTTTATAAGTAGTTGTGATGCTTATGTGATTTGCGAACTTCCCGATGCGGCATCGGCAGCGGCAATTGCCTTAGCAATAAAAGCAAGCGGAATGGGATCAATTACAACAACAGTACTGCTGGAGCCTGAAGAGGTGGATAAGGCAGCCAAACTGGCTGTAAAATATCGTGTTCCCGGAAATTGAGCTTATAAGTTTACCCCTTGTTGACTGTAGTCTCCCCGGGAAATAAACAAAACGTAGTTCGGCGTTGAAGGGACGGGTTGGGAGTAAATTTCTGTTTTGCGAATCTGAAAAATAAGAGCAAGAAACAGAGCGGGAACAGAGGAAAAAATGAAAGCGGAAAATGACCAGCGCGCTCCGCTCTTCATACTCCGCTCTCATTTTTCTGCCCCTTAATCGTACTGTATCGAACCAACTGATGGAAGTTCTGAAAAAGTTAAACAACATTTTATAATTGGCTTATGTATATTTATGTCAAAAGGAATTTCTGATAAACTAAATATAAATGAGGATAAGACTATTGTTTATTGTTGCCCTTTGGGGCTTTTCAACGGTAACATATGCGCAGCGTGATACAATATCTTATAAAAGGTTAGGTTTGGGAACAGCTTATAGAAAAGATGACCAGCTATTGACGATGAGAAGACTCCAGCAGATATTGAAAAATGATGTTATCGCAATCAATCAACTAAAAAGTGGAAAAAGGACAGAAGCAATTGCCACTTTATTTTCGTTTACCGGGAGTTTCATTATCGGGTATGAGGTTGGTAGAACTTTGAATGGTAAAAGTGCAGTACAACCATCGTCATTAATTGCAGGAACCGGACTTATTGGAATTGCCATACCTTTTAGCATATCTGCTCACAAAAAAATTAAGTCAGCTGTAAAAACTTATAATAATAATGTAAGGAAGTAGGCGATAATTACTATTGTCAGGAATATTCCGAATGACATCTGGAACTGTAAATAAAATTCAGTCTCTTACTACATTCAAGTACCCACGCACTTAATGCTTACCTGCTCAAAGTAAATCGTACCTGCTTGACAACACCATCTGCATTCACCCTCACCAGGTATATTCCGTTCGGCAGATGGCTGCCGAGCAGGAGTTGCTTGTTGAACTTACCGTTAGTTGCTATCAGTTGGTCTGTCAGCACCTTTTTGCCCAGTACATCTACCACCTCCACGGTGGCAGTTCCCATAGGAGCGGGCAAGCTACCCGTTAAGGTGAAGCTGCCATTGTTAGGGTTTGGCATAATTGCCAGTGGTTCATAAGTAGGTTCTGCGACAAGCCCCAAAGGAGGTGGAGGGCAGGTGCATGGTGCAGTAGTCAGGGTGAAGGATGTAAGGACCTGGTTGGCGCATAGGTTGCCCGTGCCGCCGGTAAATCCCCACTGCACAGCGCCCGGCGTCGTAAATATGGCGGACGGCGTAAAGGAGTAGGAAATCCTGTAAACATTATCTACAAAAACATACAGCCTGGAAACCGTGCAATTCCATTCTATTCTGTAATCATGGAACTTGCCGTCTTTCGAGTTGGTGTCGGTGGGGTTTGGCAATAGTTGCACCGGCCCCGCGAGCGGCGTCATGTCGGCATTTTTCGATATCTGGATATGGTCAGTAAGCTTCATGTCCTGAAAACAGGAGTTATAACTATTGTCGAAAATGTCGAATTCTACAGCCAGGGAATGCTGGAACTCAGTGTCAGCAGAAACAGGGGCACAGGCCGTGGAGACAGAATCATAGTACCCGAGGTATGCGGATGTGGCATTACACGAAGCCGGCAGGATTTTGTTGCCAAAAACGGCACACATGCCATCCGCGCCCTGATGTTGTGGTGCCGAGTCGAACATGGCCCTGTAGCTGATCGTAAAACACTCGTTGAAATTGACATGCGCGGGTAAAGTTAAATCTGAGCCATCGGCCCAGATAGCCCCCGCTTTATAGGCGCCACATAAAATGTGGGACGGGCTCGGAGTAAGTGTGTAAGTACCAACACTGCCTGTTGCGACGCCGGCAGTGGTAAATTGGGCTTTGGCGCAAGTGGCCATCATCAGGCATGCAATAACAACCAATACATTTTTCATCGTAAAGTTTCAGCATTAATGGTCAACTAAAATAGTAACACTAACGTAGTATTGGCACGATAACCGCATAATACGCCGGTCTTAAAGAATAGGGACATTAGAGTAAGACTATCTTTTTCCCTAATAGGTTGGGTTTCACTTACAATTCAGGGCAAAAGAAAAGCCCCCAAAAAGGGGGCTTTGTCCGGGATTGGAACGTAATATTTATTTTATTTAATGTTTATTATGCTTATTTTCATTTAATTATAACGATATCAGTGCATAATTTTATTATCACAGGACAATAGGGGGACATAATGTGTAAAAATCCCCCCTGATGGTTGTAGTCTTCCAAAACAAATAAAAATGAGCAAATAAAATAGAGCGAAGAAACAGAACGGGTGCGGATGGAGAAATGCGAGCAGGGAGGGCATCGCTCACATTGCTTATTGTCTCTCCTCAGCCCTGGGTTACATTTATAATCTGCCGGCTTCATCCAAACTTTGGATGCCCTTCGTAACATCCGGAAGAACGGAAAGGTAGTTACACAAAATTCGTAACTGCTTGATAATAAACATGCAACGAACAGGAGTTGAATCTGCACATCCTTGCGAATACAAGATTTTGAGTAGCAGACCAAAGCGCTCCTAACGAATAAAAGGCTACATTTACATACTACACAACTCACCCGAATTCAGTAAAAAAACATGATTATTGTTCATACTTTTGGTGCAATGAAAATCAAGGCTCTCCGACATCCCGGCTATTTACGACTGCTATTATTTTTGATTTATGCACTTTTGGCAACGCAATCGTGTAAAGTCGTAAACAAATCATATGCGATAGAAAGCGATGCCCGATTGAGCCTTACGATCCCTCCTACGTCCGACACCTCAGCCGTAATAACTTTAGCCACCGGATCGTGTACCTATAATGTAGACTCATTCATGTTAGTCAGATCTGATAATTCTTTCGGTTTGAAGAGTTTGAAAAACGCTAAAGTAGCGTATGCTGAAATTTCGCTGGCGAACGCCGACACATCAAACAACTTCGGGAACTTTGAAAATTGCCGGATGTACTTTCATACAGATGTCGATACGCAACAGACATACGGATACATCCGTTTCATACCTGACACCTTTTCCAGCTCGTTACAACTTTACAGTGCTTCATCGTCGCTCGATTTGTATCTCCGCAACGCCAGCAACGAATTTCCTGCATTCATCACTTTCAACTACAGCATCCGCGCCAAGCTACGCCGGCCTATCAAAGATTCCATACACTGTGCAATTCATATTCCCAACAACCTTTTTGCAGGTAAAACAAATTAATCCATACCCGATGAAAAAAAACAATCATACGCGCTTACTCACTTTTCTTGTAGCGGCCTCGTGTTTTTTGCCCTTAGCCTGCTATCATAATGTCTATAATCATATTGATGTTGTAAGGGATGTAATTGTGCATATTTCAATACCTCCTGCCGCAATTACTTTGTCTGACATAGAACTCGGCACAGGAACAACTAACTATAACCTTGATTCTTTTCTTAAAAACGATTATTTTGACCTTGGACAGGGCTACCAGATAAGTCAATTGACAAAAGCGACAGTTTCATCATGTGTGATCACAATTGACAACACAACTCCAGCCAACAACATTGCGAATTTCTCATCCTGCACAGCCACCATTTATACAGATATAAACAGCGCCATTCAAAATGCGACGAAAGATGGAATACCTGATGAGCCCGCATCAGGGCTCACTTTTACAAATCTGCCAGGCAGCGATTTGAAGGGATATCTATTGAATAACGGGTCGCAGGCAACAACATATCATTATAGCATCAGGGGCAACCTCAGGAGGCCTCTGACCGATACGCTAAAATGTGTAATAACACTTGTTATCGACCTGCATTTTGATAAGGCCGAGCGGCTAAAAGTAGCCTGGACCCCATTAAAATAACAAAAAGGCCAAGCGACACCTTGGTAATTCAATCTCACCTCTATCTTTAAAGCATACTTATATTAATTCTTCCTGAGACTTCCTCTGATTACGTCGGGGTGGTAGCAAATCTCTGATTTGCGAATGTGAAAATAAGAGCAAACAGAGCGGGAAAAGATGGGAAAATGAGAGCGGAGAGTGTCTGGTGCTCTCCGCTCTCATTTTTCGCCCCCCACTGGAGCAATATCAAACCAATTAATGACCATATTGAGGCGCATTTGCGAATTAAGTGGCCTATTGAGGGACAAAGAGGGATAAACGGAAAAAATTGCTTACCCTGTAAAACGCCATTATTGTTTAAAGAGTAAATCAATTGCGGGCCTATCAAACTCGACGATCCAGTCTTTTCGCTTATTGTAAATATCACTGATTTTGCCCGGTTTGTCACTCCATATATAACAACCTCGATCGTCATACATTTGAAACGCTTTGTCATTTTTCGGATTGAAAAAGAAAACTCGTTGTTCTATTCTTGGTTCAAAGTCCATTTCAGCATTTGCAATTCCATTGAGAATATTTCGGACATTAATCCTTTTGATGGGTAACTCTCCGATAACAATTTTCACATTGGCTTTTTCAAAAGTTTCATTTCCATTTTTATCTGAAATGTAATATCGAGTATTAACAGCTTCTACCTTATTATAAAATTTTACGAAAGCTTCTTTGGGGAATTGGTCATATATATAGTTTGCAGTGCCATTAAAAAGATCGCCCTCTATATAGTCGTAGACTAATACAAAAATTTCATTGTCAGCGTCTGGAAATGCGTCTTCGAAAATAGCTAATGCTCTATCAACTGCCTGGCTAACTCGCTTTTTTGTACCATTTCGTAGTTCGGCGCCTAATTCGAATCTAATATATACTGCTCCCCCGAGCGTATGCTCTGTATCAATTTGCGAACCTGGATAAACCTGATCCAAGTATGATTGTAGTTCTTCCCTTAACATCTTCTTACTCATGCTGGTACCTTCTAAAACTAATGAATAAAAATTACTTAGTTTCTATGTGTAATTTATAGCATAATCTCTCAAGGTTCGATATTCCATGTTTGCTGTAGTCTTCCAAAACTAATAAAAATTGTAGTTCGGCGTTAATCTCTGATGGAGTCTGCCCTGAATCGAAGGGTCGGAGTGGAAGCAAATCTCTGATTTGCGAATATAAAAATATGTGCGATGAAACGGATCACCCCAGACGGGAAATTTAGATTTGTCTGAAACCTCACGTTGGCTGTTGTCTTCCCTAGCCCAGGGGGTACATTTTTAAAATCTGCTGGCTTTATTCATCCAAACCCGATTGATAATATTCGATATAAATAAATAATCCAAATTATTTGGAAATGTCAATAATATTATTTAAATTTGTTGCGTAATTTGAATACAATGTCAATTATTTATAATGTTATAATATTTAGATGTGCAGAGAATGCGCAAGAAATGAGCAAGACTGGGCAAGAAATGCGCAAAGAAAATTGGCTAATTTTTAACTAAAGTATTGGTAATCAATTATGTCTCGTCCTGAAATAGGTTTACACCTTGGTTAGATAATCCTGGTTTTAGTTTACACCAGTTTAAATTCATTTTGCCACCCAAAAAAAAAATCCATGAAAAATTGCGCAAACCCCGGAATTGCCAATAGACACAGGAGCATAATGAATATTTCCACAAGCAGTTAGGCAAAAAGTACAGTTAGGGTAGCTATAAGAACAATAAAACACCCTTAAATACCTGAAAACCATTGGTACGCAATCAAAAATACAATCGTATGCTATCCATAAATTGATGAAATGCCGAGCTGCCGGCACCGTAATCCTCAAAAAAATGCCATTCGTAAGCTACTCCGTTTATGGAAGTCCTGATATCAGTATAACAAGCATGAGGGCTATAATTTCCGAAGGCAGGATTGTTGGGGTTCAGCAATTCGGTGGGGATTGAATAAAGAAGGTATTTAACTGAATCATACTTTGAGGCAGGCATTACAATATTAAAATTAAACTTGCTGATAGTAGCCGGGGGGGCATAAACTGACACTGTGGTGTCTTCGCTCAGTTGGTTATTAGAGATCAGGTAATAAGTAACTGTTGTCTTAGTTAAAAATACAGCCCCGCAAGCCTGTCCAATTATCAAATAATCACCGGTAATTTTGTTGTTGTTAGTATTACTCTTATGCGAGCAGGATGTAATGCCTGCATTTAATAGTATAAGCAACGGGAAAATGATTTTCATAAGAATGACTTTAATGCTATTATATTAACCTGAAAAGCGTTTATTATATAGTATCAATAATAAAGTTATGAAAAGTGTAACACACCTCAGAAACTAAATAAAACCGCTCCTAAGCCGGGAAGGAAACGATTTGGGAATCAAGATAAAAAAGCTAGTTAATATAATTATACATAGGGCTACTGCTTTACAAACTTCCTGACCTCTGTGCCGTTTATTCTGACGAGGTAAATACCCGTAGCCAGGCCAGAAACATCTACCTGCACTTTTTCATTATGATCGTAACTGCAATAGATTGTTTGGCCGATGAGGTTGGTGACTATAATGCGGCTTATCTTGTCGTTAGAGGAGACTGTCAGGGATGCATTGGCGGGGTTGGGGTAGATCTCAATTGCATTATCAATATTTTGTTCAATACTGCGTACAAAGGTTGGATCTTTTATGGTGACAATTGCGTAAGTACTGTTGTAATAGGAGCCCGGCGGAGGGTAATACCAGATATTTACTGTCCCCGTAGATACTCCTGTTACGATCCCGGACGCATCTACAGTGGCAATCTGATAGTTAGCGCTTGACCAGGTACCACCAGATGGAGAACCACGAAGAATGCTTGTATCTCCGACAGTAATAATTGTTCTGCCAGAAATGGAGCCCGATGGGGGCTGTGCATGATCAGGCAGCGCAATAAATAAGAAAACAAAAAGGAGGCTACCTAAGTTCAAGTACCAAATGCAACACGCTTAGTCAATTTACGTCCGGGGGTACCCCCGGACGTAAATTGACTAAGAATCCTAAACTTCGTGCTGCTTATGACTCCAAAATTTATTCATCTTAGTCAAGACCAAAGGTAC
>CAISOH010000273.1 GCA_903887005.1 uncultured Bacteroidota bacterium
ATTCAATGCTTCCATGGCCCGCACGAGGAAGAGTATTCATGATATTGAGCAATTTGTCAGCAAATTCTTAGGTGAATTTAATGCCGACAGGAAAATGGCCGCAGTTACCTGGGAAAAAATGACTGCAGCTATTGCGGAAATAAGGAAATCTTTTTCACAACCAATGGCTCCGGAACCCGCTCCTTCCCCTAAAAAACCCGTGGTAATAAAGGAAAAAGAAATGGTAATGGAGGAGAAAGTTAAGAAGGCCGAACAAGTGATTATGAAGCCTGAAGTAACTGCACTTCATAAGGAAACGGTACAGGAAATTAAAGCAAAGCATACCGAACCGGCACCGGTAAAGCCCAAAATGGCTGAACTTCCGAAAGAGATAATTGCAGACATTAAACCAAAGCAAGCATTACCAACACCAGAGAAGCCCCAAATAGCTAAACCTGCAAAAGAAATGATTGCGGACATAAAACCAAAGCAGGCAATACCGGTATATGAGCAACCGAAAATAGAAGTAGCACAGAAAGAACCTGTAACTGAAAGTAAAGTAAAGCAGGCTGAACTGGCAGTTGAAAAGCCAAAGATTGCTGAACCACAGAAAGAACTGACTCTTGAAAGTAAGGTGCTTAATCATCTCCAGACGCACAGAGATGGCTTACATGTCTCTGACATGGAAGAACCACTTGGTGAAACCCGCATGCGTATAGGGTATGTGGCGAAAAATTTACTGGACGAAGGTAAAGTTCTTAAAATTGACGGCCTGTATTACCCCTTATCAAGAACCCAGAAACGCTGAACACCCGGAGGAGTAGGGTAGCATCAGAAGTTTCTTATGTGGATTGATTATTGTGTTGCAGAAATGGAAAACCTACAGCGCAAGGATCTGAAAGTTAAAGGAAGAATTTTATTAGCATTCAAACTATTTGTTTTAAACGTAACGGAACAGGACCTGCAGTTGCCAGCCTAACCTGTATATGTTGTAAAAGGAACCAGATATGATAAAAGAACCGATGATGAACCACGAGCGCAATTCTGTGCTGGCACCTTCGCCGCAGCCTGATTTTGTGGAAACAGATTACATTGCAGATATTACGAACCGGGCAAAAACTTATATAGAAGCCGGATTCCCTGTGCATTTCAGGGGGCCATCCGGAACTGGGAAAACTACGATAGCCCTGCACCTGGCTGGTAAACTCGGAAGGCCGGTGGTAATGATACATGGTGATGCTGAATTCAAAACATCAGATTTGGTTGGCGGCGAGAACGGATACAGTATCCGTAAACTTGATGACCGCTTTATTCATTCTGTTCATAAATATGAGGAAGCTATGTCGAAACAATGGTCGAGCAACCGGCTTACCCAGGCAGTTAAGAATGGCTTTACGCTCATTTATGATGAATTTACCCGCTCGCGTCCCGAAGCCAATAACATCCTTTTGCCCATATTGCAGGAACGGATGATGAGCACCCAATCAAACAAAGGCGAGGAGACCTATATCAAAGCGCATCCGGATTTTTGTGCCATATTCACATCAAATCCCGAAGAGTATGCCGGAGTTAACCGGACACAGGATGCCCTTCGCGACAGGATGATCACGATTGACGTGGATCATTTCGACTTTGAAACGGAACACAGGATAGTAATGGCCAAATCACAACTGTCCTGGGAGGATTCAGAGAAAATAGTCAGGATAGTAAGAGGGTTGCGTGATTCAGGGAAAACAGAGTTTGACCCAACCATCAGAGGATGCATTATGATAGCAAAAACGATGAGTACTCTTAAAAAAACGCCATCAGAATCCAAAGAATTATTTTCAAAAATCTGCCAGGACATTCTAACTTCTGAAACCAGTCGTATTGGCTCAAAAACTAACCAGGGACGGGTGAGGACCATTGTTAACGAATTGATCCAGCAATATTATTGATCCGGAACATTATTCTTCACAAAAATTAAAAGAGATTTCATGAAAGGTTCTACCTCATTAAAAGGCATTCATGGTGTAAAATCAATGCAGACCATTAATAAGGACGCAAAGCAAACAGGCTCAAATCCGGATTTTTTAGCACTTTATATGCTTGAGAAGGAAAGGAAAAGGTTACATAATGAACGGACTCGCTTACAATTAAGGTTGGAACCCATTGAAATCAGGCTGAAAGAAATTGAGGTTACTAATGCAGCCGCGATAGGAACGAAAAGTAAATTCAGTTCTGATTATAAACAAGAAACAGACGAGGTTGTGGAAAAAGTGATCTGGAATACAGTTGAGATTAGTTACTAAAAAGGAAAAACTTATGACAGGAAATATTTCTCATTCCGTCAATTCGACTAACCTTGCCGACATTCTCGAAAGAGTACTTGACAAAGGGATAGTTATTGCTGGAGATATCAGAATACAAATTGCAGATATTGATCTGCTTACCATCAAAATTAGGCTGTTGGTCGCATCCGTTGATAAAGCCATGGAAATGGGTATCAACTGGTGGCAGGATGACACTTTCTTGTCTCCAAAAAATCAGGATCCAGATTTAAAGTTGCAGAATGAACTCTTGCAGGTAAGGCTTGATAAACTTGAAGCATCGCTTCAGTCAGTTGTTAAGTAAATTATTATTCACTGAGTATCATCTGCGGGTAAGGGATCTTAACCCGCACCAAAAAAAAATTATGCACAAGAAAAAAAATAAAATTGATGAGCACGAATCGGAACTTAACATCTTTGGTTTAGGTGGGTTGTTTAAAGGAATAGAAAAGCTGGTGGATCTGGCAGGGAAACTACAGGATGCACAGGAAATCAATAAGGAAGGTGAGATTGATCTTGATAACCTCAAAAAGGGAATGAAGGGCGTCTATGGATTTACTATAAGAACAGCTGCAGGAGGTGGGAAACCAACCGTGGGCACTTTCGGTAATATCAAAAAGACGCCGGAAGGGCCAAAGGTGGAAGATGAGCGCGAACCGATGACAGATTTGTTTGATGAAAAAGAGGAACTCATTGTCATTGCTGAAATGCCTGGCATAGAAGAAAGTGACCTTAAAATTGATCTCAGGGGAGATATTCTTGATATTTCAGCAGAGGGTAATAACCGGAATTATCATAAAGAACTTTTACTTCCTGTAAAAGTGAAAAAAGAAAACATGAAGAGTAAATACAATAATGGTATCCTGGAAATAAGGATAAGGAAATAGGAAATTATAAATAAAACCTGTGATAATGTTTTAATCAATAGGTATTATAAATTCAAATAGCATCAACAATATGGAACCTTCACAGAATTTAGGAATTTTCAAAATAAAAGAAGGTCTTGGTAAAGACGTTGGCAGAGCAATAGCAAGGATAGACCCGAAAGACATGAAGGAATTAAAGCTGGAGCCAGGAGATATTGTCATTCTTAAAGGCAAACGTAAAACACCAGTTAAAGTAATGCCATGCTATCCTGAAGAAAGAGGGAAAAGTATCATTCAGATTGATGGTGTTACCAGGCAAAATACACAGGCAGGAATAGACGAAAAAGTCGGGATTGAGAAAACTGCATGTAAGGCAGCAATAGTTATCAGGTTGCAACCAGACAGAGTTTCGGGTTCCCAGGTTAAGAACAATGATACCCGGTATATAGGGTCGCTTATTAATGGCTTGCCGGTAATTAAAGGAGATAAAATCAGGGCCAACCTCTTCGGCTCAAAATCAATAGAATATTTAGTGGTTGATACTAATCCGGCAGGTGTCGTTATAATCAAGCCGGAAACTAAAATTGATCTTAACATACCAAAACAAGGTGAGAAAAAAAACTCAAAAGTATCTTATGAAGATATTGGTGGCCTTGGAACCCAGGTACAGCGGATCAGGGAAATGATTGAACTTCCGTTAAAGTACCCGGAAGTATTTGAGCGGCTGGGTATAGATCCGCCAAAAGGTGTTTTTCTGTATGGGCCTCCCGGAACCGGGAAAACGCTTATTGTAAGAGCGGTAGCCAATGAGACTGACGCATATTTTGTAAGTATCTCTGGCCCGGAAATCATGGGGAAATTTTATGGAGAAAGTGAGGAGCGGCTACGTAAGGTTTTTGCAGACGCACAGTCACACGCTCCAGCCATCATATTCATAGATGAAATTGATGCTATTGCCCCAAAAAGGGAAGACCTTGGCGGGGAAAAGCAGGTTGAAAAGCGGGTGGTAGCCCAGCTTTTATCCCTGATGGATGGATTAGAATCAAGAGGAAAAGTTATCGTTATCGGAGCAACCAATATTCCAAATACAATTGATCCCGCACTGCGCAGGCCTGGGCGGTTTGACAGGGAGTTGGCAGTATCTATACCTGATAAAAAAGGACGGCTTGAAATCCTGGAAATCCATACTAGGGGTATGCCGTTGGCCGAAGATGTCAGTCTTTTAAAATTGTCTGAAATAACTCATGGTTTTGTAGGCGCCGATCTCGAAGCGCTGGCTCGCGAAGCCGCCATGACAGCGCTTCGTAAAATTTTACCCAAAATTGATTATGAGATGGCTGAGATACCCTACGAACTGCTGATGAACCTTGATGTTTCCATGGATAATTTTTATGATGCCATGAAAGAAGTGGAACCATCCGCCATACGCGAAGTTTTTGTAGAGGTGCCGGATGTGAAATGGGATGATGTTGGCGGACTCGATGAAATCAAGGATGCGCTTAAGGAAGCTGTGGAATGGCCATTGAAATATGCCGATCTGTTTCGTAAGGCTAATACAAACCCGCCTAAAGGCATTATACTTTGTGGTCCTCCTGGTACCGGGAAAACCTATCTCGCAAAGGCAGTGGCAAGTGAAAGCGGAGTAAATTTTATTTCCGTCAAAGGCCCTCAGATCATGAGCAAGTATATCGGTGAATCTGAAAAGGGAGTAAGGGAATTATTTAAAAAAGCGAAACAAGCTGCGCCCGCTATTCTTTTTCTTGATGAAATTGATAGCCTCGTACCCCGCCGCACCAGCGACAACACCGGCGCCAATGTAACCGACAGGGTAATCAGCCAGTTCCTTACTGAAATGGATGGTATTGAAGATATTAAAGGCGTAGTGGTTCTGGCAGCAACCAACCGCATAGACCTGATTGACCCTGCATTGCTGCGCAGCGGCAGGTTTGACCTGATGTTTGAACTACCTGCACCCGATGAAAAGACCCGCGAAAAAATCTTTGGTATTCACACTCGGAATAAACCAATAGACAAGAAAATAAACCTGAATAAACTGGCCAAAGAAACAGAAGGATTGGTAGGAGCAGATATAGAGTTTATCTGCAGGCAAGCATCAGTAATTGCCATCAGGGAAATAATTGATGAGCTTAATGGCAAGGAAGCCAAACCAGATACAAAAATTGTTATCACCGGAAAACATTTTAATGAGGTAATCCAAGTTGTAAAAACACAGAAACTACTAAAAAAATAAACAATGAACATCCGCGAATCCACAAAGGGGCTTTACGTATATGGTTTCGTTCCAACCAATTCTGCAGCTGATCAGTTCAGAGGATTAGGAAACATTCATGTCTTTGATATCCCTTATAAAAATGCAACAGCTATAGTCTCAAAAAAGAAAGTGGTTGATTTGATGGATCTGGGCAAAGATTCGCTTGCAAAATTGTTGATTGGCCATCAGCAAACAATTGAGCGGTTAATGGGCCTGGGATTCAATACGATCATTCCTATGCGTCTCGGCACTTTTGCCTATGAACCCATTGATGTTTTAAAAATGTTGGATAAAGGTTACGACCTTATACAGGAGACATTCGAAAAAATCAACAATCTCCTTGAAGTGGATATTGTAGCCTCCTGGTCAGATTTCGCACAAATAATTGGAGAAGTTGCATTGGACCAGCGGGTAGCTGAAATGAAAAAGAAACTGGAACTGAACAAAAATGGCATTTCCCAATCTGATCAGATTGCCATCGGTTTTGTTATTAAAAATTTGCTGGATGAAAAAAAATCGGCATATGCAAAAATGATAACTGATTCGTTAATGCCTTTATGTAAAAAGGTTATTCATCACGAGGTTTTTGATGATCAGATGGTCATTAATACGGCATTTTTATTGGATAAAAGCCAGTCTGTATCTATAGAACAGACGCTGGATCATTTGGATGAACAATTTGGGGGTAAACTTAATTTTAAATTAATAGGCCCTTTGCCTTGTTATAGTTTTTATACTATGGAGAAGAAAGTTCTTCATCCGGATGATATAAAATCAGCTAAAAAAGAATTAGGATTAGAGAATTCTACTTCCGAAAAAGACATCAGGCAAGCTTACCTTAATAAAGCAAAGATATTTCACCCAGATGCCAATGCTGATATTACTGGCTCTGTTTCATTTGATAATATTAATAAAGCATACAAGACCATGTCTGATTATGTTTCTGCCGTAAAACCGGCGTCGCGCGAAGCTCAATTCTCACTTGGTGGTGATGATGTTGCAGAGAATTCATTTTTTATGAAAATAAAGGAATAGTATGCAAAAAGACGGAAAATATATTTATTGCATCATTGGTTCGAGTTATGATTGCAATTTTGGCCCCATCGGCGTGGGGGGGAACGGAGACCTGGTAACCACCATAGGTTTTGACGGATTATGCATGGTAGTTAGCGATCATTCACTTTCCGGGTTTGAAGTAAATCCTGAAAATATTCTGGCTCACCAGGGTGTGATCCAGGAAGTAATGAAAGAATTCAACAGCGTATTGCCCCTGAGATTCGGGCTTATTGCGGCTACTCCGGATGAAATCAGGAACCTCCTGAGCCGGAGGTACAGTGAGTTTATGGAATTGCTCCGAACTTATGAAAATAAAGTAGAGGTAAATGTAAGGGCTGCCTGGAAAAATATAGGTAATATTTTTAAAGAAATAGACGACGAAAACCCCGCTTTTGTAGCCATAAGATTGGGAATTGAAAAGGCCGGGCATGTGGCAGCGCAGCAGGAAAGAATGACCGAAGCCGGGCTATTGGTGGAACAGGCCCTGTCACAGAAAAAAGAAATTGAGGCTGATGCGTTGATGACCGAATTTAAAAAGGCTGTTTTTGAATCTAAGGAGAACAAAAATTCCGGTGATGCCGATTTCTTCAACGCGGCCTTTTTGATCAATAGTGGCCGTGAAAAGGAAATAGACAATATAATGGCTGAACTGGGAGAAAAATATAAGGACCGGGTTGACTTTACCTATACCAGCCCTCTTCCGGTATATAATTTTATCAATCTGACTATTTTTCCGGAAAGGTGGGAATAATAATAAATGGAATTTCCATTACTTAAATTAAAGATGTAAAAACAGAAATCATGACAGAGGTGGCTAAAGCAACGGAAGGCATATATTTATACGCAATAATCCGGAATACCGGGCCATTGGATTATGGCACGATGGGTATAGGTGACCGCTTTGATTCTGTATATGCCATTAACTATAAAGATATTTCAGCCATCGTCAGTAATTCGGCAGTGATGAGGTATGAAGCCCGAAGGGTAAATATTACAGCGCATGAACTGGTTCTGGAAGAAGTAATGAAAGAATTCTGTGTATTGCCCATAAGATTCTCAACCATTTCAGATTCTTACGATCAATCAAAAGTTATAAGAATACTAGAAAAAGATTATAATAAATTCTCTGAACTGCTGGATAAAATGGAAGGGAAAAAGGAGCTTGGTCTGAAAGTGCTGGCCTTGGAAGAACCCATTTATAAGCATATCTTGGAGAAATACAGCGATATCCGTATCCTGAAGGGAAAGCTCGCTAAACTGGATCCCGACAAGGCGCATTACCAGTTAATGAAAATAGGGGAGATGGTAGAAAAAGCGCTTGTTAAGGAGACCACTGATTTCAATAACCTGATTGTAAATGCATTGACGCCGCTTGCCGAAGACGTGAAAATAAACAACAAATATGGCGAACGTATGATACTCAATGCCGCCTTCTTAATCAGAAATGAAAAAGAAGCTGAATTTGATACTGCTATTAATGCCATTGATGCACAATACAGCAACCTGCTTTCATTTAAATATGTAGGCACGTTGCCCCCATACAATTTTGTAAACCTGGTAATAAATCTTTAGGAGGCTAAATATGTTCTTGCTCGACAATATTTTACTCGCGCCCTTCAATGGTATCCTTTGGGTAGGGGAAAAAATAAATGATTTAATACAAATTGAATTACATGATGAGGGCAGGATCAAAGAACGAATGATGGAACTGCAGTTAAAGTTTGAGCTGAATGAAATCAGTGTTGAGGAGTATGATAAACAGGAGGAAGAATTACTGGAAATGATCGAAAGAATCAGGGTTGAAAAAGAAAGCAATTAATAATTATTTTCATAACACTTAAATATGTGAGATAAGCCATGAGTAAAATAATTAAGGTCAGATCCGCAGTAAATTCTTTTTTGCAGGAAAATATAAATTGCCATGGAATAACGGTCATCAAACTTGAAAAAGTGGATAACGTGTGGGAGGCAGTAGCAGAAGTTTATGAAGAGGATTCATTTCTGAAATCTATGAATTTGCCAACTAAGAATGACAGGGTGTTTTATTCATTTAAAATTGATGAACAATATGAGATCATATCATTTGAAAGAATGAAGGAATATACCCAATAGCACGCTGTTAAAGTAATAATTGAAATGGAAAATGAATTGATTTATGTGTATTGCATTTCAGAAAATCTGTTCTTGGCTGATCTGGTTAAGGAGCAGGAACCCCTCGAGTGCCTGGCTGTAGGTGAATATAAAGTTATCGCAAAATTTGTTTCCCCTCATGAATTTTCTGAAGTTAACATGACGAAAAACGGAGCAGATCTGGCCTGGCTGGAATTACATGCCCGGAATCACATCCGCATCATTTCGGAAGTAATGAAAATAAGGCCGGTCATTCCATTTAAATTTGGAACGATTTTTAAATCAGAAGAAAATCTTCAAAAGTTTATTCAGGAATATTCAGATTCATTAAGCGAAAACCTGCTTACCATAAAAGATAAAGAAGAATGGTCAGTGAAAATATTTTGCAACAGGAATCAATTGAATCAGCAAATCGCGGAAATCAGTGAAGACATAACCAGCCTGAATTATGAAATTTCGGTAAGCACACCGGGCAAAGCGTTTATTTTAAAACGGAAAAAAGAGGCTCTGATTGAACAAAAAGTTGAAAGTTCTTTCCGGACGTATGGGCAAATATGTTACGATGAATTAACTGCTCTTTGTGATCAGACACAGATCAAAAGCCTGCAGCATAAAGATATTACCGGGAATACCAACGAAATGATTTTAAATGCTACTTGTTTTATTGATAAAAGTAATGTACTAGATTTCATTCAGGCTGCAGACTTCCTACAGGAGAAGTTTGGAGCCTTCGGGTTTTCTCTTGATATAACCGGGCCTTGGCCCCCTTTCAGCTTTATTTCTATTAAAGAAAAATGATACAGGAAAATATAATTGATAAGTCTAAAGATTTCACTTTGCTGGAATTACTCGACCGGGTTCTGAATAAGGGGGTGGTCATAAGCGGTGATATTGTTATCTCCATCGCTGATGTGGACTTGGTCTATGTTGGTTTAAAGATATTGTTGACCTCAGTAGAAACCATGCAACAAAGGCAATTAATGATGGTAAAACCGAACAGGAATATAAGTAACTAGCATATGGAAAAGCTAATTTATGCAATAGTGCAGCCCCTGACAGATGTATATGCCATTAATCTTTTACTAAGTGGAATACCTGGTGTTTCGGAGACAAACTTATACGCCCTTTTCTATAACGACATTGCTGTTGTTGTCAGTGATGGCGTAATTCTTAATGAATTCGTCAAAAAGGAAATGGCTATTGACTTTGCAAGGGTCATTGAAAGCCTGTCTCAGCAATTAACCCTGCTACCCGTAAGGTTTGATAGCTTACTTCCATCAGATGCTGAAGCAACCCGTTTATTAAGCCAGAACTATACTGCCTTTCGCAATAATCTGGATAATGTTAAAAATAAATTTGAATTCGGACTGAAAGTGTTATGGGATTATGAAAAGGGAATAGAGAAAGTGAAGATAAACATGGAGTCTGCGAATGAAAATACCAACAATTGCATCACCAGTTCAAGCATCCATGCAAACTACCTGCTAAAAAAAATTAAAGAGAATAAGTTGGACAATGCCCTCCGGGATTACATAGAACAATTGAAAAAGGAATTCGTTCATGATATAGCCATAATAAATCCGGAATATAACTTTAATAAAATGATAACTGCAAACCTTATTTTGGATGGGGTTTTCCTTGTTGACAAAAGTAAAAAATATGAATTTATTCAAGCGGTCGGTAATTTTAAAAAGAACCATACTGAACTGCATTTTCTGCTCACTGGCCCCTGGCCTCCATATAGTTTTGTAGTATGTCCAATGGTATAAATTATATTGCATGAATGAAAGTAAAATACTCCTGAATTCAGTCCCTATTGATGATTATGGACAAGCAATTGAAAAGATGGGAAACTCTGTTTCTTCAAGAATCAATGCTACACCTGAAAATGCAGATCACGGATTGGCAAAATTGGTTATTACCCTGGTTGAACTCATCCGCAAACTGATGGAGAAACAGGCTATACGTAGGGTAGAAGGCGGAACTTTATCCGATAATGAAATAGAACGTTTGGGAGAAACTTTGATGAAACTGGAAATGAAAATGGATGAGATGAAAAAGCTGTTCAACCTTACAGATGATGATTTAAACCTCAATCTTGGACCGTTAGGCGACCTGATGTGAACATAATAAATAGTAAATTATATGAGAGTGCTTATTTATTTTCCTATTATTCATTCCGGCGCCGATATGGGCTCGTTAGCTGCCGAGCTAAATCGGAAAGGCATTGATGAATTTGGAAAACATTTTTGGGAAACACATGTGGAAACTGTCCGCAAATATTGGGAAATAATCAGGCAATATTGCGAAATAAATATTTCATACACCAAACCAGTCAAAATATATCAGGATGGCATGGTTGTTGGTGGAGAGATCGCATTGAAGATCATTGCTGATAGTGTAAAGGCAGGGAGCAAAAATTATGAAATTGTTTCAAACCTGGTCAGTAAAGGGGGGATAATTATGCAAACCGAAGATATTGCATTAGTTAAAAAGGAAGTGGAAATGCTCAAATCCCTTCCATCTACTGGCTCGTTACTGAATAAAGTTATTCAATTAATAAAATTCAAAATAAACAGGTACCGATTGTTAAATGCCCGGGATCAATACATTGCCAGAAAGATAGCTGAAACCCTTGATACCGATGAGATAGGGTTGATTTTCCTTGGGGCTTATCATAATATTCTGAATAAACTGCCGAAGGATATTCAAGTTGTTGAGTTTAAGGAAATAAAAAAGGTACGGGCGTACCAGAAAATTCTTCCATTTCATAACAGGTACAAACAAAAATTCGGAACACTTTCTCAATATATAACGACAAAGGATAAATTAAGTTACCTCCATCTGAAGTACGTTTCATAGCTTTTTTGTAGGCATCTGCACATAGTTGGATAAATAAACCTACAGACCGATGTCAAAACCGGATGAGTTCAATAAATATTTTGAGGATTGTTTATATATGTAAGTATTCATAGTTGTGCCTAGCTAACCACCACCAAACCGCCACCATGTCCGTTTAGTTACATTTATGACGCATATTTATTTATATCCTCAAAAACAATTCTAAATATGGTTCCAACATTCACCTCACTTTCTATAAATATCTTACCTCCAAGTGCTTCAACCTGATTCTTAACCATGTATAGTCCTACTCCACTTCCTTCAACATGATTATGAAAACGTTTGTAAAGACCAAAGACATGCGATCCGCTATTCTTAAGATCAATACCGATTCCATTATCTTCAAAAATAAGTTCTACAGTATCTCCTATTTGCTTGCTCGTAATCTTTATTACAGGGATTATATCCTTCTGCCGATACTTAATACTATTGGAAATCAAATTGTAAAAAATACTGTAGAGATAGCTTTTTATAGAACCCATCTCACCAATGTCCGAAAAATTAGTTAATATCTTAGCTCCTGTTTCGTTAATCACATTTTCAATACTCAAAGTAACATCTAATGTAATTTCAGCAAATTCAATAACTGTCTTTTGCTTATTAATGTTATTTTTAATTTGCAATGCATCATGCAGATCCTTAACCACCATTTCCAATTTCTTAGAAGAAACATTTAACCTTTCAATTAAGCCTTTTTTCATGTGCTCATCAACTCCAGCTTTTTGCAATAACTCAGTGATAGCTGTAATATTTCCAATAGGACCATTAAGATTATGGGAAACTATGTTAGAAAATTGCTCTAAATCCCCATTCCGTTGTATTAAGTCCGTTGTCACTTTTCCCTTTTCTTGCAGGAAAGCAATTTCTTTATTGGCAATGATTAATTCAGCAGCTCGTTTTCCTTTCTCTTTGTTATTAAAAACAAGTTCATTATTGGCAATGAACAATTCAGCAGCTCGTTTTTCTTTCTCTTTGTTCTGGAAAACAAGTTCTTTATTAGCAATGATCAACTCTGATGCCCGTTTTTCTTTTTCTTCATTTTGAAAAGCAAGCTCTTTGTTAGCAATGATTAACTCTGCCGCCCGTTTTTCTTTCTCTTCGTTTTGAAAAACAATTTCTTCGTTCGCAATAATTAACTCTGCTGCCCGTTTTTCTTTTTCTTCGTTCTGAAAGACAAGTCTTTTGTTAGCAATCATCAACTCATCTGATTTTTTTCTTTTATCCATTTCCTGTCCTGATAAAGTTATTTTGTTTAATAATGGGGCATTACTTACCTGTACCCATGTGTACGTAATATAATCATGCCATTAAAGCTGATAGCGCATGCTTCAGATGCTAATTCAAGATTATCCAGCCACTCAAGTGCCTTTTTTGACAGGAACTCTTTTTGGGAAATGGTACCCGGTATCTCTATTCTAAAATACATTAGGAAGCCTTTGAGCCTGTTATTTGCCCTGGGTACGTCCTGAACCTTACTTTCCCTCAAACGGAATAGGCTGCGTAGCTCCTGTTGCTCAAGGGGAAGTATATGAATCCCATGCAGGTCATTCTTTTCAAGACGTTGAACGATAGACCGGCTATCATGAATGTCGGTTCTGTTTTTTTCTCTTTGTCCATTAAAGGAATATCGGCTGCATAAGCTATAATATTGTCTATTTCCAATTTACAGATATTTTCATTCATGACTGACAGTACCACAAAAGCCTGTTTCATAGGATGAAGAAAATATACCACCCGGAAACTTCTTTCTTAAAATAGCAACCAACGCTTCTGATGAAGGAGGTTGAGTGAAATGTGCTACGTGAATTCAGAGGGAACGAACGGCTACAGACCATGATTTCTTATGAACATCAAGTCCGACATAAAATTTTTGACCAATAAAGTCAACGGAATTTTGCAATTTGTACTTGGCATAGTGCAGTTTTCTTAAGTTTGATTGAATTCCTAATTACAGTTGATACAAGTCATTTTAACATATTGGAAAAATTGATGATTTTGATTCGGAAATGAAATTGTAAAATATATAAAGCAATTCAGGTATTTAGAAAATATGCGTAATAAAAAATGGATGACAATCAAACAAATCAATTGCCATCCACTATTCTGATTTAAATAATATTACTTCTTCTTGTTAACACTTTCAGATAGCTCCTTACCAGCTTTGAACTTTGGCACCTTGCGAGCTTTGAGTTTAATAGTAGCCCCTGTTTGTGGGTTGCGTCCATTGCGGGCAGCATGTGCCGTTACTGAGAAAGTACCAAAACGAACAAGAGTAACCTTGTCTCCTTTTTTTAGAGTTGACACTACTGTTGAGGTAAAAGAATCGAGAGCAGCATTTGACAGAACCTTAGTCATGTTTGCATCTTTGGAAATTTTTTCAATTAGTTCTGCCTTGTTCATTTATCAGGTTTTAATTCAGAGAATGAATGATATAATAAAAGGCTATTCGAATACCATTTTATGGACAAATGAAGCTACCTGTTCAATGCGATTATTATTTATGGAATAGTATATCTCCTTACCCATACGTTCCGTAGAAACAATATTAGCCCGGCGTAAAATCGCAAGGTGTTGAGATGCGACAGATTGATCCAAAAGAAGCTTTACATAAATGTCTGTAACCTTCATGCGCTTTTTTTCTACCAGCAATTTCAGAATCTGCTGTCGCAGTTTATGGTTAATGGATCGTAATGTCATAGCTGCATTTTTTATAGATGCATAATCCATTTTATTTTGTTCACCAGTTAGTTGCATTTTATGAAATCCTATTGAATAATATAGGTCGAGCCAAATGTAGTATTAACTATTAGTAACATAATCCCTAATTATAGTAATTTAAAAATTATTAATTTGTGATTAATGGATAATAATCGGGTAAGTTTAATCAAGCAATTGAAAGATAATTGTATCTTAATGAAATACTATCTCATCTAGTAAGTAGATGAACACTGGAGGTGTTCCACATAGCATAGATACAAACCTTTGACCCATTAAGCCATTGAGCCATCACTTTTCAACACCGGATGCTGCAGCCATTTATATAGGAAAATGAACTGCACGAAATACACTAAACAGTTAAATATAAAATGATAGTCTATATGCCTGTATGGTGTACCCATAGTC
>CAISOH010000274.1 GCA_903887005.1 uncultured Bacteroidota bacterium
AATGTATATATAACCGGATTAACTTATAGTACGTCAGGAATTGCTACTTCCGGAGCTTACCAGACTACTTACGGCGGAGGGACTAATCCAGATGCATTTTTAGCGAAATTCAATAGTTCCGGAGCCATTCAATGGGCTACTTATTATGGTGGCAGCAGTTATGAGTTGGGTTATGGAGTAGCAACTGATGGCTCCGGGAATGTATTTATTACAGGATGGACATATAGTACTTCAGCAATTGCTACAACCGGAGCTTATCAAACGTCATTTGGCGGTACTAGAGACGCATTTTTAGCAAAATTCAATAGTTCCGGAGCTATTCAATGGGCTACTTATTATGGTGGCAGCAATGGTGAGTTTGGTTTTGGAGTAGCAACTGATGGCTCCGGGAATGTATTTATTACAGGATCGACAAGTAGTACTTCAGCAATTGCCACATCCGGAGCTTATCAAACCACTTTAGGTAGTAGTCAAAATGCCTTTTTAGCGAAATTCCAGTTTGTTGCTCCAATAGTGGGAACTGCCGCTGTATGTATAGGCTCAACTACTACTCTAAGCGACGCTACCACCGGAGGTACATGGAGCAGCGGTAGTACGGCAGTGGCTACTGTTGGAACCACTGGTGTAGTTACAGGAGTTACGTCCGGTACTGCAACCATCAGCTATTCAGTTTCGGGCAGCACGCCTACTATCACGGTAACTGTAAATCCATTACCGGCTTCTATTACAGGCACTACCAATGTATGTGCAGGCTTAACCACGGCATTAACAGATGCTACAACCGGCGGCACCTGGAGCAGCAGTAATACCAGCAATGCAACGGTTGGCTCAGGAACAGGTGTTGTTACGGGTGTATCGGCAGGTACAGTCACCATTTCATATACCTTACCGACAGGTTGTATAACCACAACAAGCGTAACGGTTAATCCTTTACCAGCTTCTATAACAGGCACTGCCAATGTCTGCGCGGGCTTAACAACATTGCTAACAGATGCAACAACGGGCGGTTCCTGGAGCAGTGGCAATACCAGCCTTGCAACGGTAGGGTCTGGAACCGGTGTTGTTATGGGCGTATCGATAGGGAGCGCTTCGATTACCTATAAACTTTCAACAGGCTGTATTATGACTACACCTGTTACAGTTAATCCCTTACCGGCAGCAATAACCGGAACTGCCAATGTATGCGTGGGCTTAACAACAGCCTTAACCGATGCCTCAACTGGAGGCACCTGGAGCAGCAGCAATACCAGCCTTGCAGCAGTAGGTAGTACAGGAGTTGTTACGGGTGTATCAGCAGGTACCACTACTATTACCTATATGCTGTCAACAGGCTGTATTATGACCACACCTGTGACAGTTAATCCGCTGCCAGCAGCAATTACAGGTACTGCCAATGTCTGTGCGGGCTTAACAACAGCCTTAACCGATGCATCAACTGGAGGCACCTGGAGCAGCAGCAATACCAGCTTTGCAACTGTAAGTGGTATAGGTATTGTTTCGGGTGTATCGGCAGGTATTCCAGGCATAACTTATAAACTATCAACAGGCTGTATAATAACTACCCCGGTTACGGTCAATCCACTACCAGCAGCAATAACAGGCACGGCAAACGTTTGTGTGGGCTTAACCACAACATTAACCGATGCAACCACAGGAGGTACCTGGAGCAGCAGCAATACCAGTCTGGCTACAGTAGGTGGTACAGGTATTGTTACCGGCGTATCGGCAGGTAATCCCAATATCACTTATACACTATCAACAGGCTGTATTATGATTACACCTGTAACCGTTAATCCGCTACCAGCGGTAATAACCGGAACTACCAATGTCTGCGCGGGCTTAACCACAGCATTAACTGATGCCACCACAGGCGGCACCTGGAGCAGCAGCAATACAAGTCTTGCAACAATAGGTGGTACTGGTATTGTTACGGGTGTAATGGCAGGTAATTCAAATATTACTTATACATTATCAACAGGCTGTATTATGACCACACCTGTAACTGTGAATCCACTACCGGCAGGGATCACAGGAACTGCCAATGTTTGTGTGGGTTTAACCACCGCATTAACAGATGCAACCACAGGCGGTACCTGGAGCAGCGGCAATACCAGCCTTGCCACAGTAATATCGGGCACAGGCATAGTTACGGGTGTATCTACAGGTACACCTGCCATAACCTATAAATTGTCAACAGGCTGTATGATAACTACCACGGTTACGGTTAATCCGTTACCGGCTGCAATCACAGGCACAAAGACCGTTTGTGCAGGTTTAACTACAACCTTAACAGATGCAACCACAGGCGGCACATGGAGCAGCAGCAATACCGGTCTTGCAACAGTGGGTGGCACAGGTGTAGTTACGGGTGTATCCGGAGGTAATCCACAAATTACTTATACACTATCAACAGGCTGTATTATGACTACGCCGGTTACTGTAAATCCCATTTCTGCCATAACAGGAACTGCCAATGTCTGCGCAGGCTTAACAACAGCATTAACAGACGCAGCAACCGGCGGTACGTGGAGTAGCAGTAATACGACACTTGCGACAGTTTCCGGCACAGGTATAGTTACGGGAGTATTAGCAGGTACGCCTGTAATAACTTATAAACTGTCAACAGGCTGCATTATGACTACGCCTGTAACTGTCAATCCATTGCCTTCAGGAATATCAGGAACTAAAATTGTCTGTGCTGGGTTAACGACGAACCTGAGCGATGCCGGTGGCGGAACGTGGAGCAGTAGCAATATCTCACTTGCCACAGTGGATATTTCAGGCATGGTTACTGGCGTAGCGGCAGGCGTTCCCAAAATAACTTATACACTTTCAACAGGCTGTATCATTACTACCCCTGTTACTGTAAATCCGTCCCCTGCGGCTATAACAGGAACTGCAAATGTTTGCGCCGGCCTAACCACAGCGTTAACAGACGTTACCACAGGTGGAACCTGGAGCAGCAGTAATACCAGCGTTGCGACAGTGTCCGGTACTGGCGTTGTTGCCGGGCTAACAGCAGGTACTCCATTAATAACTTATTCAATGCCAACAGGCTGTATTATGACTATGCCTGTTACTGTAAATCCGTTGCCTGGAGCTATATCTGGTATTGCGAATGTGTGTGCTGGCTTAACTACGACATTAAGCGATGCCGGAGGCGGGGCATGGAGCAGCAGTAATATATCTCTTGCCACAGTGGATATCTCAGGCATGGTTACTGGCATATCGGCAGGTACCCCCAAAATAACTTATACAATGTCAACGGGCTGTATTACCACAATTCCGATAACCGTTAATCCGTTACCTGCAGGAGTATCCGGGACTAAAGTTGTCTGTGAAGGATTAACAACGAATCTGAGCGATGTAACAACAGGAGGTAAATGGAGCAGCAGCAATACATCTCTTGCCACCATTGGTTCAGGAACGGGTGTTGTTACGGGCGTAGCCGCAGGTTCGCCAGATATCACCTATACACTGTCAACAGGCTGTGTTGCAACTACTCCTGTAACGGTTAATCCGCTA
Organism: uncultured Bacteroidota bacterium; assembly: GCA_903887005.1. Classification (GTDB taxonomy): domain Bacteria; phylum Bacteroidota; class Bacteroidia; order Chitinophagales; family Chitinophagaceae; genus Nemorincola. The sequence goes on from CAISOH010000274.1 coordinate 3,526, forward strand.
CCACTTGTTTATACCGTAACAGGAGGAGGATATTATTGTGCCGGGGATACAGGCGTCCATATAACCCTTAGCGGTTCGACTTCAGGAAATAAATACCAATTATATTATGGCGGTATAGCCATAGGTACGGCAATCAGCGGTACAGGGCTTTTATTGGATTTTGGCTTACATACTGCCGCAGGTACTTATAAGGTAGTTGCTAAAGATGCTATAACTGCCTGCACCAATAATATGTTTGACAGCGCTACCATCACTATCAACCCGGTACCATTAGCCATTACCGGGTTTGCCAATGTATGTGCAGGCTTAACAACGAATTTAAGTGACGCTACAACCGCGGGAACATGGAGCTGCAGTAATACAGCACTTGCTACAGTTGGCAGTACTGGTGTAGTTACGGGCGCAGTGGCAGGTGCGCCAACTATTACTTATACGCTATCAACAGGCTGTATGGCAACTACTCCGGTGACGGTTAATCCTTTGCCAACTGCAATAACGGGTACCACGAATGTCTGTGCAGGGTCAACGACGGCTTTAACAGATGCTACAATAAGCGGCACATGGGGCAGCAGCAATACCAGCCTTGCGACAGTTGGTGCAGGAACGGGTATTGTTTCGGGCGTTTCTGCAGGAAATCCCAATATTACTTATACTCTGTCAACCGGCTGTATCACAACCATTCCTGTTACGGTAAATCCATTACCTGCCACGATAACAGGCACTGCCAATGTATGTGCAGGATTAACCACAACATTAAGTGATGGAACAGCAGGTGGTACCTGGAGCAGCGGCAGCACAGCTATCGCAACAGTTGGTTCAACCACAGGAACAGTAAACGGGGTAACCGCAGGAACTTCAGTAATTACTTATACACTTGTAACGGGATGTGCAGCTAATAATGTTATTACTGTTAATCCTTTACCATCAGCAATAGCAGGCACTACCCATGTATGCGTTAATGCCACAACGGGATTAAGCGACCTTTCCGGCAGCGGGGCATGGAGTGCAGGCAATACAACGATTGCAACTGTTGTTGCCGCAACAGGGGTTGTTACGGGTGTTTCTTCCGGTACTTCAGCTATTACCTATACATTACCAACGGGTTGTATAACAAATACCACTGTAACTGTAAATCCTTTGCCTTATGCTGGTACTATCACGGGAGCAACCTTTGTATGCCCAGATTCAACAATAACTTTATCTGATGCTATAACAGGCGGGATATGGTCAAGCAATAACAATAACGCAAATGTGACAAATGCCGGTGTTGTTACGGGTGTTGCTACCGGAACAGATACCATCATTTATTCCGTAACCAATGTGTGTGGCACTGATAATGCAAAATGGGCTTTAAATATCATTAAATGCGATTTTACAATTGTACATGCTATTGCCAATCCTTTATCTGAACTAAAGGTGTATCCTAATCCTAATGAAGGGATGTTTACAATTAAATTAATGTCAGAAAGTAATGAGCAGGTGTCCATTGTGATTACTAATTTATTGGAACAGAAAGTTAAGGAAATTACTACTGTTACAAATCAACCTGTAAATATTAAACTTGATGTTGCTGCTGGGGTTTATTTGATTTCGGCAAATACTGAACATGGGAAATATGTGGGGAAGGTGACGATTCAGTAGGTTTTCTGTGGTAGGTATTGCGCGTGATTGGGTAGCTCCTACGGAGCATAACGGTTGGGTTTATTGGATTTCTACAAACAGATAGCCACCTACGGGGCATTTCATGTTATGTAAGGTTGCTTCGTGCCTCGCAATGACCGGGCTTGATGAATAAAGAACCGAACGTACAAGGGTGCGACGCACCGGTCGATGATAGATGAAGTGAAGCTTAGTACAAAGTTTCTTCCTTCGTCAGAATGACAAATAGCTAAATGGGTTGTTTTTCCTGCGCTAGAATGTTCTTCGGCGGAGCTCCGAATGTTCTTCGGCAGGGCTTAGAATGACAGAGAATCTGTTTTTGCTTCCTCTTTATTTATTACTTTTGTTTCATAATTTTTAATTTGGACAACAGATATAATCTGCGGGGAGTATCCGCACAGAAGGAAGATGTACATAAGGCAGTTGCAAAACTTGACAAAGGATTGTTTCCAAATGCCTTTTGTAAGATATATCCTGACTATTTGGGAAATAACGCCGCCTGGTGCAATCTGATGCATGCCGATGGAGCGGGCACTAAATCTATACTGGCTTATCTGTACTGGAAAGAGACGGGCGATATGAGCGTGTGGAAGGGCATAGCCATTGACAGCATAGTGATGAATATAGACGACCTGCTGTGCGTGGGCGCGACAGGGCCTTTTACCTATTCGTCAACGATAGGGAGGAACAAGCATAAGATACCCGGTGATGTAATATCAGCACTTATTAACGGAACGCAGGAATATTTCGACAAGCTGGCAGACCATGGTATTGAGGTGCATTTGCTGGGCGGTGAGACCGCTGATGTGGGTGATGTGGTGCGCACGGTAATAGTAGATGGTACCATGGCCTGCCGCATGGAGCGCAGCAAATTAGTGACTACCGAAAAAATGAGGCCGGGGGACGTGGTGGTATCCCTATCGAGCTATGGGCAGGCAACTTATGAAGATGAATACAACAGCGGCATGGGCAGCAATGGACTTACGAGCGCGCGCCACGAGCTACTGAAAAAGGACTACGCCAAAAAATACCCGGAAAGCGTGGACCCTGACTTGCCGGACGAAGTGGTATATAATGGCAGGTATGGATTGACGGATACTACTGATACTCCTCTCAATGTGGGTAAGCTGATATTGTCGCCAACGCGGACTTATGCACCGGTGGTACTAAAAGTGCTACAGGAACATTTTGATAGTATTCATGGTATTATTCATTGCAGCGGTGGCGGGCAAAGCAAGTGCCTGCATTATCTGCCTGGTCCGCTTCGGGTAGTGAAAAACAATTTATTGCCGATTCCACTGTTATTTAATATGATACAGGAATCGGCGGGAACGGCATGGAAGGAGATGTACCAGGTCTTTAATATGGGCCAGCGGCTGGAAATATTCACGGATAAGGATACGGCAGAAGGGATCATATCAATAGCAAAGAGCTTTAATATAGATGCGCAGATATCCGGATTTGTGGAAAAAGCGGAGAAAAAAGAGGTGATAATTGATAGTATGCATGGGAATTTCAGCTATTGTTAAAGTTTGGCACGAAATATGCTTAGTTTTAGTTTGTATTATTAATAATCAATCACACATATGAACATGAAAGGGTTTTTGTTCGCTATTATTTCTTTGTCTGTTGCCGGTACGGCTATTTCCCAGGACAAAATATTTAAGAGTAACGGTGAAGTTATAGACGTTAAAATAAAAAGCGTGGAGCGGAACATGATAAATTATCTGCGCTATAATAATCTTTCCGGCCCTGAATATACGTTGCCCAAAAGCGAGGTGGACAAAATAAAGTACCAGAATGGTTCTGAAGAATCGTTTTCAAATGAAATGATGCCGAGGTACCGGAGTATGGTATCAAGAAGATTAAATGATGAACCTCTGAAAGGCAAGTACAAACCCAATATACTGGCTTTTGCCCCGATACAGATGTCGGAAAACGGAGTAGCGGGTTTTGGTATCAGTTACGAACATGTACTTGATGAAAATGGCATTGTAGCGTTTTATATTCCTGCAATGGGCGTGTTTAACCTGAATAGCAGTACTGACCCGAACAGCGGAAATGTGACCAATAACAGCGATGCGATGTTCTATGTGATGCCCGGGATCAAGCTGTACCCAACGGGTGGTTATGGGCTTACAAAATATGCTATCGGCCCATCTTTGGTTATTGCACAGGGGCAAAAAACAAATTACACTTATGATCCTGTTACATACAGGGATATAGCCTCCACCCAGGACCATTTTATTTTTGGGATGATGGTGAATCAGTCAATAAATATCAATCCTACACCCCATCTTTATATTGGCGCTGAATTTGGTCTCGGATATAGTTATGTTAATACATTAGCCGGAGTTGAAACTGGTACCAATACCCTGGTGCAATTTAGTTTTAAGTTAGGTTACAGGTATTAAATTCAAAAGTAGAAAGTTGTTAGTAGATAGTAGATAGTCGTTAGTAGATAGTCAAAAGCAAAATTACACTCATAAACATCGTATAAACTATGAACTTTAAGGGTATTCTCACTGCGGTTATTTTTATGCTTGTTGTTATATGCGGTTATGGACAGACAAACATGGAAATAAGAAAGTCCGGCAATTTTGCAAAGAATATAGTGGCTTTTGCACCTTTCCAGATGACAGAAAGTGGGGTAGGAGGATTTAGTCTAAGTTATGAGCGGGCTATAGATAATAATGATATTATCGCATTTTATATACCCGCAATTGCAGAATTTAATTTGAATAGTTATTTGAGCGCTTATGGCGGCACTACTAAAAATTACAATGATGTTATGTATTACCTGATGCCAGGATTGAAATTATACCCTACAGGTGGTTTTGGTCCTGAAAAATATGCTATAGGGCCTTCATTAGTGATTGCGAATGGGCAAAAAACAAACAATGACATCAACTACTATGGATATGTGTTTGCCCAAAGCCATTTTATTTTAGGCATGGATGGTGAACCAATCCCTCAACATTAATCCTACGCCACATCTTTATCTTGGTTCTGAATTTGGTATTGGATTTACTTACGTTGACAAGTTAGATGGAGTGGAGCAGGGCACATCACCCATAGTACAATTCAGTTTTAAATTAGGTTATAGGTATTGAAAAGTCAAAAGTCAAAAGTAGAAAGTAAAAAGTCAAAGTAGAAAGTAACAGGTTGCACAGGAAATTTAAAAGATCGAAAAACATTCTCTATAATTATAAAAAATAACAGTTATGAATTTGAAAAGTATTACAGCCGCAATCATTTGTATGTCCGTAGTAATGTCCGTTTCTGCACAGAACGGCATGGAAACAAAAAAAACGAACAAGTACGCTAAGAGTGTGTTGTCTCTGGCGCCGGTGCAATTATCAGAGAATGGTGTTGCCGGAGTAGGAGTCAGTTATGAGCGAACCTTAGATAAGGAAGGAATTATTTCATTTTATGTTCCGGCGACAGTAGTACTGAATACCAATAGCGAACAACGGCTGGGAAGCGGCGCTCACTATAGCGATCCCATGGTTTACGTGATGCCGGGGATAAAGTTATATCCTACAGGGAACCAGGGGCTTACAAAATATGCCATAGGCCCGTCATTAGTATTTGCAAAGGGGAACAGGACAGAAGCAGATAATAACCCTTTTGGTTATAACCAAACTTACATTACCAGGGACCATACTATTATAGGAATGATGGTTAACCAGTCTATTAATATCAATCCTACGCCACACCTGTATATCGGTTCGGAATTTGGTTTTGGTTACAGTTATATGAACAGATTAGATGGAATAAATCAAAACACCACCGGCCTGGTACAATTCAGTTTTAAAATTGGGTACAGGTATTAATAAAGTCAAAAGTCAAAAATCAAAAGTCAAAAGTAGAAAGGTTAGGTGTAAAAGCAGAAAGCGTGAAGGTGCCAACTGTTTACGGTAAACGGCCAATTGCGGACTGCCAATTGCTTTACTGCAACGGATTTGCCTGCAAATTGATAACTGGCGAGATCTTCATTTCTGTACCTGTCTGCGGTACGGCATTAATATGCGTATTAAGCCTGTAGTTCATAGTGTCCTGGGTGAAATAATTTTTCAGGTTTACGCTCGTATCAGTAGTAAGCGTTAATGTCATGAGTCCTTTGGGAATACCATACTGGTAAGCTATCAGCACTTCAGGCTGCGACGGGGCAGACAAAAATACCTGGATGCTGTCCATAAAATCGTAATTCTGATTAGATGGGGATAATATCTGTAAGGAAAAGCTTTTAAGGTCAACTTTAAGTATTTTATCAGTACTTGTTCCATACTGGGATACAGATGCTTTGTAATTGGTGGCAAATGGCACGGCAGGAAAGGGCAATGAAGCGCCTCCGGGCGGCAAGGGGATGCCGAAAGTATCTCCCTGAATCTGTTGTATAGTTATCTGTCCGCTGTAGGGAATATCCACATTGATAAAAGCAAGCTGCTTTACTTTATTGCATGCGGCTATAGCAATACATAAAATTATTGCCGGGAATAACAGGAGTTTCTTCATGATTCGCTAAGTTAAGTTGTATTTTTTATATAAAGCAAATGCCGTGCCAAAAGATTTAAACCAATTTTATAAATACGAATAGGCCATCATGTGGAAATTGCTTCTTCTCTTCATTGACAATTTTGTTATCAATCTGAAGAGAAGAAGCAAAAATAAGTGGGCGTTTATTCCGCTCCTCATTTTATCCCGATTACAGCAAAGGATTTGCCAGCATATGGAATACTGATGCGATATTCAATTGTGTGCCGGATATAGGCACTGCATTTATATGCGCATTAAGCCTGAAATAAATGGTATCCTCAATGAAGTAATTTTTCAGGTTCACATCAGTTGAGGTAGCGAGGTTCAGGGTTGTTTGTCCTTTTGGTATGTTATATTGATCAGCTATTATCCGCTCAGGTTGTGATTTTGAAGAAATATATACCTGTATATTATCCAGAAAATCGAAATTTTGATTTGCCGGAGATAATATCTGTATGGCAAGGCTTTTGAGATACACATTAACTACTTTTTCTATACTCGTTTTGTTTTGAGCAATATAATCCTGTGAGTTTGTAGCAACGGGTACTGCGGGGAAGTTCAAGGTAGCCCCTCCGGGCGGTAGCGGAATGCCATAAATAGCTCCGGGTATTTGTGGTACACTTACCTGTTGATTATAAGGGATATCCACATTAATATTAGCAAGCTGTGTTACTTTATTGCAGGATGCAAAAACAGCGCTTATTGCTATAACCGACAAAATCATCATCTTTTTCATACTACACCCAGTTTAGTTCTATTAAGTATAAGGCAAAAGCCATGCCATAAGACACTATTTATTAGTAATTTCGCACTCCTTTGTATTTTTTTACATGAGCAAGACAATAGCTTTTCATACTTTAGGTTGCAAGCTTAACTATTCCGAGACGTCCACACTCAGCCGGACCCTGGAAGCGGAGGGCTTTGTGAAAAAGGATTTTGAGGAAGATGCGGATGTTTATGTTATCAATACCTGCTCGGTAACTGATAATGCAGACAAGGAATGCCGGATGCTGGTGCGCCGTATTCAAAAGCGCGCTCCGCAGGCTATGGTCGTGATAACAGGTTGCTACGCACAGTTAAAGCCGCAGGAAATAGCCCGGATACCGGGTGTGGACCTGGTGTTGGGAGCGGCGGAGAAATTTAACCTTGCCAATCATTTAAAAGAAATAACAAAAGGCCCTGCCGATGGCGGGGGCGCTAAAATATGTTCCTGCGATATAGAAGAAGTTGCCGGTTTTCATAGTTCTTTTTCTGTTAACGACCGTACAAGGGCTTTTCTGAAGGTGCAGGACGGGTGTGATTATAACTGTAGTTTCTGTACCATTCCGCTGGCGCGCGGGCATAGCCGCAGCGATAGTATAGAAGGGGTATTGAGCAATATGCGGGAACTTGCAAAAACAGGCACAAAAGAAATAGTGCTTACCGGTATCAACCTCGGTGACTTTGGCAAGGGAAATGATGGCGGCAAAACGCACGACAGCTCTTTTTATGAACTGATACAGGAAATGGACAGGGCAGAGGGTATAGAACGTATCCGTATATCATCTATTGAGCCCAACCTGCTGACAAATGAGATAATAGAGTTTGTGGCGCAGTCGCGGAGGTTTATGCCTCATTTTCATATTCCTTTGCAGAGCGGCAGCAATAAGATTCTTGGCGCTATGCGGCGGCGGTATAAAAAGGAACTGTACGAAGACAGGGTAGCATATATAAAAGAGTTAATGCCGCATTGCTGTATTGGCGCGGATGTGATAGTTGGTTTCCCCGGTGAAACAGATGCTGATTTTAAAGAAACGTACAATTTTCTGCACAACATTGACGTGTCGTACCTGCATGTATTTACTTATTCTGAACGGGCAAATACGCTTGCCGTGGATATAAAACCCATAGTGCCCGTGCATATAAGAAATGAGCGGAATAAGGCACTGCGAAACCTTTCTTACCAAAAGATGCAGTATTTCACAGAGCAGCACCGTGGGGACAGGCGTACAGTATTGTTTGAAATTGCCGGCAAAAACGGCATGATGGAAGGCTTCAGTGATAACTATATAAAGGTGCAGACCAACTATAGAAAGGAGTGGGAACGGCAGTTGGTGGAGTGGGAGTTGTGAGGTTGAAAGATGGCAGGGTATGTGTATAAAGAAGTTTTGTTTGTATATTTATGAATTGGTATAATGGGGAAGAAAAAATGTAAACTATTTTAAAATGTCATTTGCAAACTACCTCAAAGAGCAATTAAATGACTTTGTCGAATCTTATAGAAAATTTTTATTCCAAACTTTTGGGACAGCTTTGAGTTATTCTATTATTTGTTTTGCAGTAACAGCCTTGCTACTTCGTTTTAGTGATTTTGACAAAACAAGCATAGCTAAACAAATAAGTCTGCTAAGTTATTTCTTTCATCGTTATAGTAAAGGAGATACTTACAGCATTATTGACCTTACCAAGAGCTTCTTTATATTTTTCGTTTCATTTTTTTCTTTAGGACTTATCCGGCTTGATAAAACAGGTAACAACGCACTTTCATTCAATCAGTTCATTCGTAAAATAAATTTCAAAGACATCATTTATTTAGTAGCTGTTCTACTCATCACATCAATGCTGGATTTTGTCATTTTTAAGGTTGACAGTTATTCAACTTCTCACATTCAAAATATACAATTAGTGAAATATTTTCATGATTTATTATTCCATTTGAGAATTTATGTCCCCCTGATTTTTTTTACATTGACAATTTATTCATTAATAACATTTGGTGAGATGAAATTAACTCTGAAAAGATTTTTGTTTCTCTACATATCGTTACCTAAGTTCAAGTACCAAATGCAACACGCTTAGTCAATTTACGTCCGGGGGTACCCCGGACGTAAATTGACTAAGAATCCTAAACTTCGTGCTGCTTATGACTCCAAAATTTATTCATCTTAGTCAAGACCAAAGGTACCAAATTGAAGCATTAAATACGGCGGGGCATAGCC
>CAISOH010000275.1 GCA_903887005.1 uncultured Bacteroidota bacterium
CCTGTCTATTATTGAAACTGCACAAAAATTAGGCATCTCTGCTTACCATTACATCCGCGACCGCGTTACTCAACAATATAATATGACATCATTGGCTGACATCATTATTGGCAGAATTACCCCGACTCTTTAAGCGGTTACAATTTTTTTATACATTGTTTTCAACATTTCGCGTAAGGTGCTGTGTATTAAGAGTTCGATTATAAATTGTTGTTTTGTCATTTTTTTAAGGATAAATTCAGGAACTTTGAAAAATGGGAGAAGAATTGCTTAATAAGGACACCGTTTCTAAAATGGAAAGAATTCCGGTAAAGCGTCTCGTATCAAAAAGAGATATAGGGATCGAAGCGTTTGAACTGGAAAATGGAAATCTGATGCTTGAATCAACTTTATTGGATCCATACCATCTGATACGGTTAAATATCCATATTGAACCACATTCCAAGACTATAATACATGCGAAAAGTGAACTTGCTAATCATCCTCATGCAGGCTGTCCCATGGTTGCTGAAAAAGCAAAGCTGCTGATAGGGCTTAAGATTGAACGGGGCATTTCAAAATTGATCTTACAAAAAATAGGCGGCAGTGAAGGATGTGTTCACCTGAGGGAATTGGCCTTGGAGACTATTAATTTTGCTGCGACTACTTTGATTGGTTATGATCAGGGGTTTGGTTTGATGAGCAGGGATTTTAATATTCTGGATGAAAATGAAAGATTAGAAATTTCAAAAGATCTGCTTAAAAACACCTGTTTTATTTATAAGGAAAAGTAGATAAACTGTTCTGGTTTGTTTATTCCTTTTCTGTACAATAATTTCAATTTTGACAAGGGCAATAAGACTGCTGTTTTTTGCGGGTTTTAGTGTTAGCCAAAATAGAATCACTCAGGACGTGTGCGATAATATTGGTTAACGGAATGCAAGCACTGGCAAAATTGGTATTGAAAATAGAAGTGGTAGCGGGATCACAACAGCCAGCCAGGTTCGTTACGGTAGCTATCAGAACTGAGCCCATAGAAATAAGGAGTTACATTCGTTTGTAACTCCTTGCTTTTTTGTTCCATTACATTTGCAAATAATCTTCCCACAATAGTAATAACAAAGAGTTATTTTACTTCAATTATTGCCTGGGCAGTATTTTTAATGAAAAGATCAACATTCCACTGTTCCTACTTATAAAATTACCCTTCATTAGAACCTGAATTAAGAAGAGATGTTGTTTGTTTCCAGGATTGATTAACGGGGTAAGTTTCCAGTAGAAATAAATTCCCTTTGACTGATAACATTTGCTTCACTGACAAAGGTCATTTAAGAACATGTATTTACAAAATACCTTTAAAAATAAATACAATTAATTTTGAAAACATTTAAAGTAACATTTGAGAATAATAAAGCTGTTTCAGTCATCCCCATAGACTCTTCATACTCTATAGATCTAAACATAGACAACCCAGAAGGCAAACTAATACTAAAATGGTTTATTATTATGGCAAATGACGAACAGGAAGGCATTAAAGTGGCAAATAAAATAGCTCATAATATCATGATCAGCACACACGCATAATATTTATTTATTTATTTAACTTTCTTCAAAGTTTACCACTTGTTTACTTCATGAAGATGACATCAATTCTTCACAAGCTTTAATGCCTTCAGGCTATTTCTTCCGTCATTAGATATGGTATCTTTACCCTTACAACATACAAAAGAGGCTATCTTTTATGACAGCCTCTTTTGTATTAAACTCGATTTCATTTTCATTTACCTGTTATATTCATTACAGCGCGCCTGTTTTGTCTTCTGCCTTCAGAAGTTTTATTGGTGGCTGCTGGCTGGGTTTTTCCATGGCCATATATTTTCACCCTATCAGGACGAACTCCTTTATTAATAAGATACCTTTTAACTGACATAGCGCGCCGCTCTGATAATTTTTGATTATATCCATAGGTTCCAATGGCATCTGTATGTCCATCTACCCTGATACTGGTATTGCCACCTTCCACAACCTCTTTAGATGCCTCATCAAGTATGGGATAATATGAACTTTGAATATCCGATTTATCAAACTCAAACAATACAGGCGCAGAAATGTCTATTTTTTCCATAGGCGGTGCAGGGGGTAGTGGAGGCGGTGCGGGGGCAACAAGTGTAAAATCCGTACCTTTTGTAGTGCAGGTATTACATGTAAGCATTATACCCGTATAGGTCCCTTCACATAAGCCGCTTATTGTTATTGAATTATCAGGATTCACAATACCTGTAAAAGGTGCCTGGGAAGCGCCATTGAGATTATAATTAATTGTTGCCGACCTGCCTGCGTATAAACCCTTAAACATAATAGAGCCATTACATCCTCCGGATAATGTGGGATGTGTAGCAATTTGAGAAGAAATATTCAAAGAAGGATCGCCGAGTATTACAGCTTTACCCATTGCATTTTCTTTCTTGATTGTTGCCTTAATTCCTGTATAACTTCCGGCACAAAGATTGGGGATTTTTACCTGGCCATCAGGTTGCACAGTTGATGAATACCTGGTCGGTTGAGCGCCATTCAGGCTATAATCAACAGTTACGGGCTGATTGGGGAATAAACCATTGAGTGCAATACTGCCATCGCATATCCCGCATTGTGAAGGTGAACTTTGGTTTACAGAAGAAATAGTCAGCGGTATATGTTTTTTTCCGAGGAAGAAACGGACGCCAATATTCAATCCATAAGATTGGTTATGGCTTTCCGTAACATTGTTTAAAACGGAGCTATAATTACCGGCCCCGTCTGTAAGGTGATAATTGCTTGCAGCAGCATTCTTAAAAGGCTGATACAAATAATATACTCCAAAATTCAGCGCTACCATATCAGATAAAAAATAATTTAAAGAAGGCTGCACCATAAAACCAACCGAACCCTGCGTGTACGAGGTATTGCCTTTACTGGTACCCGGCTTCAATCCTTCGCCTACATTGTATCCCAGGGCACGCTTTGCATTCAAATAGTCCTGGAAATTACCATTAGGGTTATTTCTCAGGAATTCCGTTTTTGTAATCAGCCAGTCATTTACTGATGGTGTCGGGGAATTGTCATAGACTGCCACAGTGCCGCCATCACCACTCTGCCCAAACTTATAAATAGCCTCATAGTCAAAAGAAGCATTGGTTTTATAAGCGTTTTTCATTTCCAGGTTGATCAAAGCGCCTGCATCAGCTGCAAAGCCCCAATGTTCAGAAAAACGATTCTTATACTTCAGCATCACAGGTATATTCATACTTGAAGAAGTGATTGTTTCACTAATATTATTTCCCGTAATTAACTGCCTGAATGTACTTCCCTTAAAATCTGTGGCCTGGTATTCTATATGGAAATTATCCAGGTTGGCGAATCCATGCTCCGTCATATACATAAAACCAGTTCCGATACCAAAGTGACGTTTTTCGCCAAAGAAAAATCCCAATTGGGCATCAGCTCCGTACGCATACCCATTCTTGAATTTCAGGTTTCCCGTGTTTGAATTCAGGGCATTGGGGTAATTATTAATTGTATTTGCTGTTTTAAAATCCTGGTTAGCAAATCCCCCGACAAGATTGACATCAACAACCCACCGGGATAAAAGGGCATCAGTTGTGTAACTGGTATTTGGCCCCTGAGCTATGGCTGACGCCGCACCACCGGCAGCTATCAACAAGAAAAGTAGTTTTTTCATTTTTATGATTTTTTAATGTTGAATTTTTAGTTTTTAACAAATCTTGAGGTGGCTACTTTAACTCCGTCGCGGTAACAACTTACCAGGTATAATCCTGCCGGGAAACCTGCTACATCAATCCTTGCTTTATTATCAGCCGCCTGTACGGAGCTGATTTTTTGTCCGGTAATGTTCACTATATCTATTTGTATATTGCCGCCAATTGCAGTGTTTATTGATACATTTATTGCTTCATTTGCCGGATTAGGATATAAATTAATAGTTACAGCTTCCGTATTTATTTCTTGTATGGCTGTTGGCCTGTTAAAGTATGTTTTTTGATTGCAGCCACTATTGCCGGTATTTACCCAATAATATTTATGGGTAAAATCAGGGTTTGTATTTAGATAATCCTGGTTGATCTCTCCGGTTAATACTGTGGGATAAAGTGTAACAGCATCATCGTAACCCCACTGATAGGAATCTAAATTATTGGGTAAGCAAACAAAATGGTATTGAAAATAGAACACACCGGGTATCTGTGAAACAGATGCTCCTACGTTACCTGTAAAAGTAGCCTTGCTTTCACAGGATATACCGGCTATTTTAGCTGAAAGTATAACCTGTACGTTGCCCGGATAAGGGAAATTGATTAACGCATTGTGTCCGTTACTGCTTGTAGCCCATACGGTAGCATTAACCGCACTCCAACTGTAAACGATACCATTGGATGGAGGAGTCGCTGTACCGAAATTCTGGTATAATGTACCTGAGCAAACAGCTGCAGGAACTGATGTTGTAATAACAGGAACCGGCGGAGCCTGGCTTACTGTTATAGTTTTTGTAGCTTTCACTGTACCACAGACATTGGTAACTGTATAATTAATTACAACCGTACCAACGGTAACTCCGGTAACAACACCACCGGAAACAGTAGCATTGGCATTGCTGCTGCTCCATGCACCGCCTGTTACAACATTTGCTAATGTAATGGAAGATCCTGCACATAAACCTGAAGCGCCTGTTATATTACCTGCATCCGGTAATGGATTTACTGTGATAGTTTTTGTTGCTGAAATTGCGCCGCATATATTAGTAGCTGTATAACTAATCGTACCTATACCTGCTGTAACTCCGGTAACAATACCTGCTGTAACTGTAGCAACAGCATTACTGCTGCTCCATACGCCACCTGTTGCAACATCTGTTAAGGTAAGGGTAGAACCAACACAAACACTTGATGCGCCTGTTATACTGCCTGCATCCGGTAATGGATTAACCAGGATAGTTTTTGTTGCTATCTCTATGCCGCATACATTGGAAACTGCATAGCCAATCGTATCCAAACCAGCCGTAACTCCTGTAACAATACCACCGGAAACATTAGCTGTAGCATTGCTGCTGCTCCATGCGCCGCCGGGTACAACATCTGTTAATGTAATGCCTGAACCAACACACACACTTGTTGCGCCTGCTATACTGCCTGCATCCGGTAATGGATTAACCAGGATAGTTTTTGTTGCCGTAGCTATACCGCATGCAGTATTGACTGTATAAATAATTGTATCTATACCGCCAGTAACTCCCAGAACATCACCTCCGGAAATATAAGCATTACCATTGCTGCTGCTCCATGCACCGTCTGCTATATCTTCTGTTAATGTGATGAAAGAACCCACACACACACTTGATGCACCTGTTATACTACCCGCATTTGGTAATGGATTAACAGTTATGTTTTTTGTTGCTGTTGCTGTTCCGCATAAATTGGTAACTGAATAAATAATAGTATTCGTACCGGCCATAACCCCTGTAACCAATCCACCGGAAACTGTAGCCGTTGTATTGCTGCTGCTCCATGAGCCACCGGTTACGGCATCTGTTAATGTAATGCTTAAGCCAACACACACACTTGATGCGCCTGTTATACTGCCTGCATTTGGTGTAGGATTTACGGTGATGGTTTTTGTTACTGTTGCCGTGCCGCAACTGCTTGTTATTGTATAATTAATGATAACGGAACCCAATGCTGACCCGGTAACAACCCCGGTTATAAAATTTATGGATGCTGTTGATGGATTACTGCTCACCCACGTACCGCCAAATTCACTGCCGGCTAATGTGATGCTGGAACCAATACATACAGCCGATGGTCCGGAAATAGTACCTGCAATAGCGGTTGTAGTTATCAGAATGTTTTTTGTTGCAAATGCTGTACCGCATGAGTTGGTTACGGTATAAGTAATAGTAGAACTGCCTGTAGTAACACCGGTAACAACGCCTGACCCTGAAACGGTAACATTACCATTGCTGCTGCTCCATGATCCACCTGTTACTGCATCTGATAATACTATGGTAGCACCCACGCACACACCTGATGAGCCGATTATACTACCTGCATCCGGCAATGGATTTACAGATATGAATTTTGTTGCTGTAGCCGTGCCACAGGCACTCGTAACTGTATAAATAATGGTATCCGCACCAGCTGTAACCCCTGTAACAACACCACCGGAAACTGTAGCGCTGATATTGCTGCTGCTCCATGTACCACCTGTTACCCCGTCAGTTAAGGTAATTGCGGAACCAGCACACACACTTGATGCGCCTGTTATACTGCCTGCATTCGGTGTAGGATTTACGGTGATGGTTTTAGTTACTGTTGCTGTACCGCAACTGCTTGTTATTGTATAACTAATGGTAACTGTACCCAATGCTGCCCCTGTAACCACTCCTGTTGATGGGGTTACGGATGCTGTTGATGGGTTACTGCTGACCCAGGTACCCCCGAATTCACTGCTGGCCAATGTAATATTGGAACCAATACATACCGCTGATGGGCCGGAGATAGTCCCTGCAATAGCTGTTGTAGTTATTGCGATGTTTTTTGTGACAAATGCTGTACCGCATGAGTTGGTTACGGTATAAGTAATAATAGAACTGCCTGCAGTAACACCGGTAACAACTCCTGATCCTGATACAGTAGCATTACTATTGCTGCTGCTCCATGTACCTCCTGTTGCACCGTCTGTTAATGTGATGGCAGAACCCACGCACACACTTGCTGAACCTGTTATACTGCCAGCATTTGGCAATAGATTTACAGATACGATTTTTGTTGCTGTAGCCGTGCCGCATGCATAGGTAACTGCATACCTGATAGTATCAACACCTGCTGTAACTCCCGTAACAACACCACCGGAAACTGTAGCCGTAGTATTGCTGCTGCTCCATACTCCGCCGGTCGTAACATCTGTTAATGTAATGCTGGCACCAACACACACACTTGATGCACCTGTTATACTGCCTGCATCCGGCAATGTATTTACAGTGATCGTTTTTGTTGTTGTGGCCGTACCGCAACTGCTTGTTATAGTATAACTAATGGTAACTGTACCCAAAGCTGCCCCTGTAACCACTCCTGTTGATAGGGTTATAGATGCTGTTGATGGATTACTGCTTACCCACGTACCGCCTGATTCACTGCTGGACAATGTGATGTTGGAACCAATACATACCGCCGATGGGCCGGAGATAGTACCTGCTGTAGCGGTTGTAGTTATTACGATGTTTTTTGTGGCAAAAACCGTCCCGCATGAGTTGGTTACAGTATAAGTAACAGTAGAAATGCCCGCACTGACACCGGTAACAACTCCTGACCCTGAAACGTTAACATGACTATTGCTGCTGCTCCATGTGCCGCCTGTTGCGCCATCTGTTAATGAGATAGCAGCGCCCACGCACACACTTGATGAACCTGTTATACTGCCTGCAGCCGGTAATGGATTTACAGTGATTGTTTTTGTTGCTGTACATCCGGCGCCTAAAGAATAAGTAATAGTTGGCGTACCGGCTCCTACTCCTGTAACAACTCCTGAGTTTGTGCCTGCTGTCGCAAGCAATGTATTGCTGCTGCTCCAGGTACCACCTGCCGGGCTATCACTTAAAGTAATTGAATTGCCTGCGCATACGCTGTTTGGCCCTGTTATTGCGGATGGTGATGAATTGACAGTCATTGTAGTTATACTTATACAACCTGCAGAGGTTGTATATTGAATAGTAGAAGTTCCGGGTGCAATACCTGTAACCATACCTGATGTGGAACCAATGGTGGCAATTGCTGTATTGCTGCTGTGCCATGTTCCGCCCGAGGTGGAATCAGTCAGCGTAGTTGTTCCGCCCGGACAAACATGCTTTGCGCCACTTATAGACGGTGCAATGCATGATGTGGTGGGATTACTGTTAACATAACTTCCATTAATAGCAATAGCACCATTGATTGTAAGCGCTCTTCCGTTAAGTGTATCCCCTGTGTTTAAGGTGATGGCGCCTGCGGCAACTATTGTTCCGTTGAAAACAGAGTTGTCATATATATGCACCGCGCCATTAATCAACCAATATACATTTTTCGCCTGCGTTCCGTTAATCAACCTAATATAGGAAAAGGTTGTGGTTGTAAAAGCGCCATTCACGTGGATAACAAATACAGCATTAGCATTACCTTCTGCATTCAGGTAAACTGAATTGTTTAACATTGTTGCAGCGCCAAGGAGGTATGTATGAGGTGTAAGGACCAGGTCAAATCCAAAATTGGGGGGATCCAGCAAATCAATATCAATTGGCAATCCGTTAAGATAATTATAGACATTAGTCAGATCACCCGCGCACGCTGCCGTAGATGCATCAGGCGGTGTATGAATGGTACCTGTTACATTTAAAGGATTGAAACCGGTAGTTGTGGTGGAATTCGATCCGACATCGCCAATAACATACGTTATGGGAGTGCTGGTAACCGCGCCGATACTTGAAAATACGCCATAGGCAGCGGTGGAAACAAGTGCAGGTGCGGCTGGCCCGGTTAGTACAGGACTTCCGCAACCTATGGGGGTATATGCAAGTAATTGACTCACGGTAACTGCCCCGTTAATAGAAAGCGCTCTTCCTTCCAGTGTATCAAGAGCACTCATGTTAATTGCAGCATTGTTGGCAACTATAGTTCCTCTCATCGTAGTTCCTGTAGCCATGCTTACCAGGCCTTCTACTTTCCAGAACACATTGCATGCCAGCGCCCCGTTAATCAATTTGACCTTGGATAATGAGTTTGTAGAAAGGGGCCCCTGAATTTGAAAAATAAATACAGCGCCTGGATTTCCCCCTGCATCTAAAATAAGGTCTGCGTTCAGTGTTGTTGCAGCTAACATTTTGTACACACCCGGAATAAGAACGGTCCCGTTTCCAAGCGTGGTTCCCAGGGTAACTGTCGGTGTTGCCCCATTCAGTTGGCTATACAGACTGAGCACATCTGGTACGCAAGCCCCGCTTGCAACATCAAAAGCATGCATCTGGCCGTCCACATTACCAAAACCGGATATGGAACCGGCGAGGTTCGAGCCTACATTGCCTGTAAGATGCGTCAGATGCGGAATTCCCGAGTTGGTCATTGCCCCATTAGTGGTGAAGAGAACAAAATTTGCAGCAGTCCCTAAAGTAGGCGCCTGTGCAAAAGTCACAATTGGCATTAGAAACAGAATAACCCCTGTTAATACCTTGAGTAGTTTAGTTTTCATGTTATTTTGTATTGTTTCGTAAAAAATCCTTTTTTGTAAACAAAATCGAATTGCAAATTTTGTATAGTTACGAATTGTATAGGCTGATGAATATCAAAACGGAGCTTGTTCGTTATCAGTCTATAGGCTGTTATTCATCAGACTATAGACTGATATTAATTTGTAGTATATGAAAAAGAAAAAATCTACTTTTACACCGTTATTGCGTACGGGTACTTGAAAAGTAAATTCGGCGGAAATGGGGAAAATAGCGCTTTACCAATAACGTTACATAATAAATGAGCCTCCTTGTCTTGCGAATAAAAAGTCTTGCAATGAGTTTTAAATTCATCTTTATTGTCTTACTATCTTGTATAACAGTCTCCGGCTGTTCTGATAACAAATTAAGCAATGAAGATGATAAAGCAGGATTGAATGAAAGTTATAAAAAAGGCTATGAAAAAGGCTATGACCAGGGAGATAAAGATGCTGATGCTACAGCAGGCAATAAACCACTTGCCAGGTATAAAGGACTATATGTCGACAATTTCTCACAGATACTTGGTGATAGCTTGCTTGAAAACGAACTACTTACCTATGCCAGGGATAGTGGGTTTACGACACTATCCTTATATGGGTTACAGGCAATACTAAAAGAAAATACGATAACCGAAACCATTACACAGCAACTTTCGAATTTTATATTTAAAGCTAAAACGAACTATTCTATCAAATGCATTACAGCAGTTGGAGAATGTGCCGATTTTTTCAGAAATGTTATAAGTGTATATAACCACTTCAGGCCTTTAAAACACCAAAGAATTGATGCCTGTAACTTAGAATTTGAATTCTGGAATTATGTGGCAATCGGGGGTGAAGGCCAGGAAAATTATTGTACCTATTACCTGAAAAAATCAGGAGAGAAATGCGACGTGAAAGGTGCGTATAATTATTATATTCAGCAACTTTCCGAAATACACAAGTTAGCTACTGCAGATTCCTGTTTATGCGAAACGTATGTTGGTTATGTGGATGCGCATCAAGCCAAAGAAATAGCCGCTCTGGTTGACAGGGTATTGATACATGCGTATGTATTAATACCTTTCACTACTTATGATGATTCTTATGAAAGGTTATCGTTTTTTGGTGGTACAAAAGATACTACCAATATCATTCTCATCTTCTCATCTGAACCGAAATTCATGGGAAACTGGTTGAAAAATCATGAAGAATCAACTGTATTTAAAACTTATGTAGGGCTCTACAACATAATTAAAAACCATTTCAAATTACACCTTAATTTAATAGGATATCAATGGTTCGTTTACAGCGATATGCCTAAGATGCAATTCGGAAAAAAATAAATATCAGCGGAATGCGCGATTTATTAGTGTATTGATTAAATGATGTTCGCTTGTTGTTCCTGAGTAAACTTCTATATGGGTTTGATCTTTATTATATCCGGATTAGTCCTGTACGGCTAAATTTTGCTTTAAAGCCCGTTGTTTTTTAATTTCTTGTACAGCTGCACAGATTTCATAATCTTCTGTCTCTAAGGCAATTCCCTCACATAAAAAATTCAGACTTTTATCCGAAAAATTCAATTCATTTATTTTAGCTATCCTTTCTTCTTTTGTAAGATTTCTTAAAAGGGATATAAGTCTGTTTTTTGTAACCGCGTTATATTTTTCGAGTTCGAAAAAAGTATGCCTTACCTCTTTTGTTATTTTATTTTGACTTTTCATTATACATGTTCTGAAATCATATTTCAAAATTCCGTTTCTTAAAAATTGAATACAATGATGAATATCAACTTATGGTCTGTTGTTAATCACTATATAGACTGTTATTCATCAGCCTATAGTTTGACAATCATTTGCGGGAAACCCAAAAGTCGCAGCCTGATATTTTTATAATATTTAGTTGAGTAATCAGCCTTATGCATAGGATAATTCAGGTATTTGTATATTCCTTCTTACCCCTTACAAGTCTTTGTTTTACGGTAAACCAGAAGGCAATATCCGGAAGATTTTGTACATAACAAGGGTCATTTGCGGTTTGGTCTGCCCCAACGGGCATTCCAAAACATGCAATGGTGCTAATTTCAATGGCATTTACTTTTTGCCCTGGGCATTATTTTTGGCTTCAATGCTTAATGTAGCATGGGGCACAGCACGAAGCCGGGCCTTGTCTATTAATTTGCCGGTTTCCCTGCACACACCATATGTTTTATTCCTGATGCGGATTAGAGCTTTCTCCAGGTTGCTGATATATTGTCCCTGCCTGCTGGTAAGCTGGCTTAGTTGCTCCCGGTCCATTGCTCCGCTGCCATCTTCAAGGCTAAGCCTGATGTCAGAACTATCTTCTGCACCACTCGAATCCCTGCCCACCATTTGCCCCTGCAGAAAAAGTAATTCCTGCCTGGCTATTTCAAGGCGGTTATTGATCAATTCCCTGAACTCATTCAGCTCTTCGTCACTATAGCGAAATACCTGCTCTTTTTGCTCCTGGACAGGATGAGTATCGCTACTAAGGTTTTTATCAGAGGTAGTGATATTTTCAGGTGTTGCAGAAATTTCTTTTGGTTTGGTTTTCTTATCTGTTGTTTCGGCTTTTGCTGAAACAATTTTACTATTTGGTTTCTTCATTTATGCGAAAATAGATTGTTGCTTCCTATTAATGGCGATTATCACTATTCGCAAATAATATAATTATTTATTGCACGCAACCACAAGCACTTAGTGCAAGTGCTTGTGGTTGCAATCAAACGTAATTAAATTCACCTTTGCCAGGTGGCAAAATCACGCTTGCCATGGTTATTAATCCTGATCAATGAGGTCTGTTTCTTTACTTTCTACCATTTCATGCTTTGAATCTTTCACTGCCTGAACGAATTCTTTGGCAGGCTTAAAAGCAGGAATAAAGTGCTCAGGTATCTGTACTGCCACATTTTTCTTTATGTTACGGCCTATTTTTGCGGCACGTTTTTTTAGTATAAAGCTGCCGAAACCACGTACATATACAGCTTCTCCTTCGATTAAAGATGTTTTCACCTCTTTAAAGAAAGTTTCAAGCGCTACAAGGATATCAACTTTAGGTATTCCGGTTTTTTCAGAAATATCAAGCAGAGAGTGGTTTCCATCCGCGTAAAACAATATCCATCTTATTGAATCTAAATCAAATCCCGCCGGTTTTTCAGAGTGTTTTATGCCCACATTGCTCTTCGTATAATTTGAAGAAGGATATAACCCATATTTTTTCAGAAAAGGCTCTCCGTATGATTTTTTTGAAATAAACGTCTCTTCAATGTCTATTTTCTTAATTGTTTCCAAATAGATATTCAGAGTCTTTAATAGATTTTTTGCGCTTATGAAATTCAAATTGTCCAAGGAAGTGTGATA
>CAISOH010000276.1 GCA_903887005.1 uncultured Bacteroidota bacterium
AACCGACGTCAAAAAAGTGTGGATAGATGGCAAATGGTATCTCAATGAATTTACAAATGAAACAAAAAAATTAATTGACAAACTGAAAATCAAACTATAATACGTAAATCCTTTCCAAGTTACGGTTTAACTAATTAACCTTTTAACCTTTTAACCCCAAAAGTCACTTTGCATAATACCTGTTTGCCAGTATATATTGCTCCACAGCATCCGGCACTATGTATTTGATTGATTTTTTTTCCTTCACCTGCCTGCGTATATAAGTACTTGATATTTGCAGTAAAGGCGCATCAAGAATAGAGACATTGGCACCGTAGGTGTCCTCAATATCAAAACCCGGCCTGTTATATACCACAAACGAATAATTAGCAACCAGCTGTTCAAAATTTTTCCACCGGTGAATGTTCTGGAAACTATCCGCACCCATGATAACAGTAAACTTTTCCAGCGGGAATTTTTCGGTAAGATAAGTGAGTGTATCTATAGTATAAGAAGGTTTTGGAAGATGGAATTCCACATTGCTGGCCCTGAATTTATTATTATCCTCAATAGCCAGGTTCACCAGGTGAAGCCTGTCGTATTCATTGAGTAACGAATGGGAATCCTTCAGGGGATTATGCGGAGAAACCACAAACCATATTTTGTCTATATCCGTGTGCGTAATAACATGGTTTGCCACTATCAGGTGGCCGGTATGAACAGGATTAAAACTGCCGAAATACAATCCGATATGCATGTCGCAAAACTAAGAAATTCAGTTGACAGTTGGCAGTTTGCAATTCGCAGTTTACAATTCGCAGTTTACAATTCGCAGTTCATATTCAAAAGGTGTCATAATTGGTAGAACACTCCACCCGACTTGAGACAGGCAGCAATAAGGGCCTGTGTATTCCCTTTGGGGCCTAAAATACAGGACGCTGTTGCGCTCCTTTTATTTTCTATCGGGGTGTATTTATTACATGCTTCTCCAATTATTTCAAGGCTCCTGCATACTGCTTTAGATAAACGCTCGTTCTGCATGAAATCATCAAAACTGTTTTCATTATACTCTTTTCTGATATATTTACATTCGTCAAGTATATGTCTGAAAAACTCAACCTGGGAAGGGAGCATATTCAATGGTTTTTAAAATATGCGGGCCAATATACGGGCTTAATGATTGTAGTGTTACCAATTCCACTTTTTTGTGAAACAATTCTTCCAGAAAGTAATTTAAATTCAGAAAATTACGAAAAGTCTTCCGGTCTTTGCGAATATCAACCAGGAGATCAATATCGCTTTCCTGGGTAGCTTCATTTCGTAAATAAGAGCCGAAAAGCCCAATCTGCTTTACCCCATAACTTTCTAAATGCCGGTGATTTTCAGCAAGTGTTTTAAGAATACTATTTTTATCGGGTAGATTCATGATGCAAATTTAAAGAAAATACCGAACATATAATTGACGCAAGTATTTTATAATCCATCCTTACCGTTAGGGGTAGATAAATTCTACGCCCAACTATGATTTTTTATTTTTTTTAGAACACTGTGATCAACCTGAGTAATGGTAACAAAATAAGACCCACCGAAATTATTTATTATATTTTGTAAGTAATGATGATAAATGAATTCTCCTATACCCCATATTCTATTGCAAAACATAAAAATACTATATATTTATATTTGCAGTGGAAGTTATTTTGAAACTTTTCCTAAGGAAA
>CAISOH010000277.1 GCA_903887005.1 uncultured Bacteroidota bacterium
GTACCTTTGGTCTTGACTAAGATGAATAAATTTTGGAGTCATAAGCAGCACGAAGTTTAGGATTCTTAGTCAATTTACGTCCGGGGGTACCCCCGGACGTAAATTGACTAAGCGTGTTGCATTTGGTACTTGAACTTAGGATGGCAATATGTTTATTGCGGACCTGGATAATAACTGTATCCGTAAAGTAACCCCTCCTGTTTATAATATTACAGGCGCTTCAGTGCTATGTGCAGGCGCAACAATGAGTTTAAGCGATGCTACCACCGGCGGTACCTGGAGCAGTAGCAGTACAGGTATTGCAACCGTGGGTTCTGTAACCGGGATTATTACGGGTGTTTCAGCTGGAGTGGATACCATAACCTATACTGTAGGCTTAAACAATGTAACTAAAACAATAATTGTAAATCCATTACCAGCACTCACAAGCACCCTGACGCCACTCGCAATCTGTGATACCACTAAATTTAATTACACACCAACCTGTGCTATACCGGGTACTACATTTTCATGGAGCCGTGCTGCCGTTACAGGTATCAGCAATTCAGCTGCAACAGGTACCGGAAACCCTAATGAATTGCTTGTAAATACAACCAAGAGTCCGGTTGTGGTTACTTATGTTTACACATTATCCGCATCAGGTTGCACCAATACACAGACTGTAACCTTGACGGAGAAACGATGTTCTCCGACACTTGTAAATGAAGTAACTAATTCTATGGAAGGAATTAAAGTTTATCCAAACCCAACTCATGGCTCATTTACCATAGAAATGCCGTGGGCTAAAAATAAGATAAGAATAACTGTTTCAGATATTATAGGCAAAGTAATAGAGACAAGAGATATTGATGCTCAGACTGGCATCAGGGAAGTCTTTGAATTAAATAAACAGCCACAAGGCACATACCTTATTAAAGTGGATGCCGGATTCAATACTTATAGGGAGAAGGTAGTGATTTGGTAATTGTTGATGAATTAATCATCACTTACAGCTATTTATGACAACTTTATGAAAAACAATAGGTACTAAATAATCTTTTAGATATTACTTTTGAGGATAAATCATCAAAATCATTTTAAATGAAGAATATATCTGTTGTTTTAAGTTCGTTATCCCTTTTAGGTGTAATGGCGTTCGCGGCTTCCTGCAATTCCCAACCTAAAGCAGCAGCGCCTGCTGTTAATGCTGCTGCTCCGGAGGCCACTGGTGTTTCCGGCAAAGTCGCTTATGTGAATATTGATTCCTTGGAAGCTAATTACGAATTGCTGAAAACAAAACGGGAGGAGTTTAAGCACCGCCAGGAACAAATGGAAAATGAACTGGAACGCTCCTACCAGCAAATGCAAACTGATGCAGCGGCATTGCAGAAAAAAGCAGAAGCAAACCAGTTGACACAATCGGAAGGTGAAGCAGCTCAAAAACGACTGATGCAGATGCGCCAGAGCCTTGAGACCCGCAAACAATCACTTACGGAGCAGTTGATGAAAGAACAGGATACTTTTAACAAAGATCTCAAAATGCGGCTGGACGCCTTCATTGAAGAGTATAATAAGACCAGGCACTATGATTATATTCTTTCCTATTCTTCATCAGGGTCTTCCATTCTTTATGCCAATAAGCAATTCGACATTACTAAAGATGTAGTAAATGGAATGAACGCAAGCGCAAAAAACGATGCGAATAAGAAATAAATAGTATTTTTCTGAAAATCAGTTCATTTGGAAAATAATACTGCTGTTAATACCGGAAACGAAGGCCATTTTCATCGTTCGTTAACACTGCTTGACGGGGCGTTGCTTGTTATCGGTTCCATGATAGGTTCCGGTATCTTTATTGTAAGTGCTGATATATCCAGGCAGTTGGGCAGCGCAGGCTGGCTGATAGCTGTATGGCTGCTTTCGGGATTTATTACATTGGCAGCGGCATTGAGTTATGGCGAACTGAGCGGTATGTATCCCAAGGCCGGAGGGCAATATGTATATCTTCGGGAAGCATTCGGCAAGCTATATGGGTTCCTGTATGGATGGTCGTTTTTCGCAGTGATACAAACAGGCACTATTGCCGCGGTGGGCGTTGGTTTTGCGAAATTCGCAGGATATTTGCTGCCGTCAATTGGCGATGGCAATATTTTATTTGCATATCATTATATTTCTAGTGATGGGAATCCGGGGGAATTTAGTATTTCCGCCGCACAATTGCTTGGCATCGGTATCATATTCCTGCTTACCTGGTTAAATACATTGGGCATAAAGAGCGGCAAATGGATACAGTTCTTTTTTACGTTCGCCAAGATAGCAGCAATGGGCGCCCTTATCTTTTTTGGTTTTCTTTTGTTTAAAGATCATAGTATCTGGCAGGGCAACTGGACAGGGGCGTGGATGGCCAAGTCAATTACAAAGGGCGAAGGGGTTATTACGCACAACAGCCTGATAGGTTTTGCAGTTATCGGGCCTTTATGCGCGGCTATGGTAGGCGCTTTATTTTCCAGCGATGCATGGAATAATGTAACTTTTATAGCAGGTGAAATAAAACATCCGGAACGCAATATAGGTTTAAGCCTGCTTATAGGCACAGTAGTAGTGACAATCATCTACATTTCCATGAACCTGATGTATCTGAATGTGATGAGCATCCCGGAGATTGCAAATGCACCCCATGACCGGGTTGCGCTTGCGGCTGCATTAAAGATATTCGGAAGCACCGGAACCTTGTTTATTGCGGTTATGATAATGATCTCCACTTTTGGCTGTAATAATGGCTTGATATTGTCCGGCTCCCGCGTTTATTATACAATGGCTAATGATGGATTGTTTTTCCCGGCAGCAGGCAAACTGAATAAGAAAGGAGTACCTGGTGCAGCCCTTTGGATGCAGTTTATCTGGGCTTCTGTTTTGTGCCTGAGCGGCAAGTACGGCGACCTGCTTGATTTCATCATTTTTACTGTATTGCTATTTTACATCCTTACTATAGCTGGTATTTTCAAGCTGCGCCAGACGCAACCGGATTTGTCCAGGCCTTACAAAGCTTTCGGCTATCCGGTAATACCACTTTTATATATGCTGCTGGCAATGACCATCTGTGTGGTATTGCTGGTATATAAACCTATGTACACCTGGCCGGGACTTATCATAGTTCTTGCCGGTATCCCGATATATTTTATCGTGCAAAAACGGTATAAAGAGATAAGCTGATGATAATAATAATTGTTTCGTTTATCTTTATTTTTATGGGTGAAGGAATATTTTCCTATTGGAAGACAAATTCGCAAAAAATAAAGGGGATTATTTCAATTCTTTTTTTTATTCTGGGTTATGCTATATTAAGTTTTTGGGAAGTCGGTTCACATGGGCATTTCATGGTTAGCCCTTACACTTTTGATGAATGGATTAGTCTTTCAATTACTATTGTGTGTTTTGGAGTTCCGTTATTTTTTCTTTTACAATATTTTTTTAAAAAAAATTAACGCAATTTGGGGAGGTCGCTTTCAGTTAGTGTTTTCAGTTTTCGACTTTTTACTTTCGACTTTCGATTAATTTTGACAAATGAATAAAGCAGAATTACAAAAAGTATTTGATGATATGGACGGGCTCCATGTAGTAGTTGTGGGCGATGTGATGCTCGATAATTACTGGTGGGGGAATGTGGAAAGAATATCTCCTGAAGCCCCTGTTCCTGTAGTGGCGCTGCATAGCAGGGAAAGCAGGCTCGGTGGTGCCGCCAATGTTGCCCTTAATTGCAGGGCATTAGGTGCAAAAGTATCATTGGCAAGCGTTATAGGTGATGACAGCGAGGGCGCATTATTAATGAAACTGGCACACGAAGCAGGGATAGATACCAGTTTGGTAATGCAAAGCTGGCGGCGGCCAACAACTACCAAAACACGCATTCTGAGCCGCAACCAGCAAATGATGCGCATAGATGATGAAGTTACCGATGACCTTTATGCTGAAGAGGAACATCCCTTTATAGATTTGGTACTGCGGTTCCTGCAAAGAGTAAAACCACAGGTGCTGATATTTGAAGATTATAATAAAGGGCTGCTGAAAGAGAATGTTATTCGTCGCATTACCGCTCATTGCAGGGAAATAGGTATCATTACCGCTGTTGATCCTAAAAGAAAAAATTTCCTTGCCTATAGAGATGTAACCATCTTCAAACCTAATCTTAAAGAAGTTCGTGAAGGTATGCACTTGCCGGTGGACAATACAGATGAAAAAGAACTGAATGAAGTACATAGTAAACTATATGCCGCATTACACCACGATGTTACCTTTATTACGCTTTCTGAAAAGGGCGTGTTTTATAACAATGGCTTTTCATCAGCTATCATACCATCACATATCAGGAACATAGCTGACGTATCAGGTGCAGGCGATACCGTAATAGCCACGGCGGCGCTTGTTTATACACTTACAAAAGATGTAGCCCTGATGGCAGAATTAGCCAACCTTGCAGGTGGGCTGGTATGTGAAGAGGTGGGCGTAGTGTCTATAAAAAAAGATAAATTACGTAAGGAGAGCGAGACGCTGCTGTGTGTATAAAACTGTCATTTTTTGGCTGCCTTCTCCGAATATTTTACCTTTAGTTTATGGACGAGTATATTTCATTTGAACAGATCCCTTTCGGGAGTGATAATTTTGCGGATAATCCCGAGCCACGATGCCCATGTGTACTACTATTGGATACTTCGGGCTCTATGGGAGGTATGCCCATTATGCAACTTAATGAAGGCGTGCGAACTTTTAAGCAGGAACTGATGCAGGACCCTTTAGCTACAAAAAGGGTAGAGGTAGCGGTTGTAACATTTGGCCCTGTTGACATAAAATCAGATTTCCATACAGTTCCGAATTTCAATCCTGTAGAATTAGACGCTGACGGCGATACGCCAATGGGCGCGGCTATAAGTATGGGGATAGAAATGGTTGCCAAACGAAAGAAAGAATACAAAGAGCATGGTATTTCTTATTACAAACCCTGGATAATACTAATAACGGATGGATCTCCTACGGATGATTGGGCACAAGCGGCTATGAATGTGCGGGAAGGAGAGAATGGTAAACGGTTTGCTTTTTTTGCGATAGGCGTTGAGGGAGCTAATATGGATGTCCTTAAACAAATATCTGTAAGGGCTCCGATTAAATTGAAAGGACTGATGTTCAGGGAATTCTTTATGTGGTTGTCCGCTTCTATGAAAATGGTATCAAGCAAAAATCCCGGCAGCGCAATAAATCTTTTACCACCCTGCGGCTGGTCTGAATTATGACATGGAAAGCTATAGGACACAGTGCATTGGGAACATCCCATATCTCCGCAAATAAGCCTTGCGAGGACGCTATTCAATACAGGATATTGCAGGATGCGAATGGCGCTGAAGTATTGATATGTTGTGTAAGCGATGGCGCAGGGAGTGCACAATATGCGGCCTGGGCTTCTGCTTTTGCAACCAATACAATGGCAGAAGGGTTAAGCCGGCTAGCTGTTTCGGATGAGCAAATATCAGAAGGTGATATTTATGCATTGGCAGAAGATATTTATGACGGGCTTGAATGTGAAGCAGCTTTGCAGGGAGCTGAACTTGATGAATATTCCTGTACACTGCTGGGTTGTTTTATTACCAGCAACAGGGCTGCGTTCTTCCAGGTAGGCGATGGGGCAATTGTCAGGAATGATTGCAGTGATTTTTATACTCCGGTCTGGTGGCCGCATAATGGCGAATACCAGAATACCACATCGTTTATAATTGATGACCGGAGTTTTAGCAACCTTAATATCCTGATACTGGATGAGGAGGTAAATGAAGTTGCCATATTTTCGGATGGCTTGCAATTACTGGCCCTGAATACGGAAGGGTTTACCGCGCACCAGCCTTTTTTTTCGGACTTATTCAATTACCTGCGAATAGCTAATGACCCTGAAAAAGTAAATGTACTGAACAGAAAGCTGGCTGAATATTTAAACAGTAAACCTATCAATGACCGGACAGATGATGATAAAACACTTTTTCTTGCTACAAGATTAGGCTCATGATATTTCAGGGATTACATAATGAACGATATGTAACTGGCCGTGAATTGGGCAGAGGCGGTGAAGGCGCAGTTTATGAACTTCAAAACCATAGTGGGTTTGTATTGAAAATATACAATGAACCATTGACCCCGGAAAAGATAAGTAAGCTGAAACAGATGGTGTTGATGAGGAGCGTGGCTATCGAAGCTTATTCCGCATGGCCTGTTGATCTGGCGCATAATGACAAAGGTATCGTTTGCGGTTTTGTAATGAAAAAGCTTACCGGTTATGTACCCTTGCACATGATATTCAGCCCTATGGACCGGAAAAAATTGTTTCCGGATAAAGGGTATAATTTCCTTGTGCATGTAGCCCGAAACCTTGCCACGGCATTTTTTAAATTGCATGCGGCCGGGCTGGTAGTAGGCGATGTAAACGAAGGTAATATACTCATCAGTTCGTCGGGTTTGGTCGCTTTTATTGATTGCGATTCATTCCAGGTAAAAGGCAATAGCAATTATTTCTTTTGCGAAGTAGGCGTACCTCGCTACACACCGCCTGAACTGCTTAAAGAAGGGTCATTTGAAAATATAGTGCGCACAATAAATACAGATAGTTTTTCACTGGCTGTCTTAATCTTTCAATTGCTATTCCTCGGCCGGCATCCATTTGCAGGAAGGAATAAATTATCTGCCGACTTTGATGAAGAAACCGCAATAAGGAAACGTGAATTTGCTTATTCCTTAGAAAATAAAAAGAGGAAACTTTCTCCGCCTAAAGACAGCTTTAATATCACTAATCTTTCAGAGCAAATGATAGCGCTGTTTCACCAAGCCTTTGAACAGGATGCCAGGCCATCGCCATCTGATTGGATAAATGCGCTTGATACACAACTTGCGGAGATGGTTACCTGCAATGAGTCTAGGTTGCATACTTATCCGGCAAAGATGATTGAATGTCCATGGTGCCATTTCAAAAAAAATCGTGGCATACTCTACTTTTTCGATGACAGCTACCTGCAGGCCGTAACCGTACTGAGCGATATGGAGAGTTTTGTAAATGGTTTTCATCTTGAAAAACTTGAGTTAAAAAAATGGAGTGGCGATCTTACTCATCCGTCTTTGATACCCACACCTATTGAAAAGAAGTTTCGAACTTATAAGGCATTGAAAATGTGGGTCAGTGTGGGTGTAATAATTACTTGTTTGCTTCTTTACTTTATTAATCACGCAAACCGCTGGGTGATATCCTGCGCTTTGTTTCTACCTTTTATTATTTATAAATATTCGCCATGGGCAACTAAACTGAAAGTGGAATTAAACAGGCGCATCGAACTTCACCGGAAAATGAAAGAAAAGCTGTATGCCATGATAGCAGAACACGACAACTCTGCTGACCTCAATAATTATGCAGCCATGCTCAATAACCTCAATAAGCTGGTCCATGATTTCAGAAGATTGCCTGACGAATTTGAACGCCGTAAAAAAATCATGGAGGAGAAGGTATATAATGAGCAGCTAGATGATTTTTTGTGGAGATTTGATATTGAAGGCCATAGTATTCCTTTATTTGGCGCTGCAAAAAAATCAGCACTCTATAATTACGGAATTAGAAACGCTGCTCATATCACAAAACTGCTGACCACAAAAGTGCCTGGCATTGGGCCGAAAAATATGCAGGTATTGCTAAGCTGGCGGCGGCAACTGGCCTCCGGGTTTGTATATATCCCTGATAATTATAAAATCAAATCAGGACTGCAAAATGTAAACGACGACATTGCTAAAATTAAAACAAACCTCGAGCATCTGATCCGGAAAGAATACCAATCCCTGAATTACCTGAAAATGAATATTGCTAACCGTAGCATTGTTTTAGAAAAACAGATCAATGACTTTTCGATAAAGACCCGTCAGGCAGAGATTGATAAGGAAGCTTTTGAAAAATTTGTGTGGTAAATCCGCAAAGCTTATACATTGCCCGAAGATATTTTTTGCCGCATACACCACGGGCATATTGTTAACCTCCGTTTTGTAGACAAAGCGCAAAAAGGCAGGGAAGGAACTGTGACCATGAAAGATGGAAAAACGCTCGAGATTGCCTTGCGCAGAAAAGAAGAATTTATGAAGAAATTTCATTCAGAATAGCACTGCTCTTTCGCACCTGCATTTTACTTCTGTGGCCAAATACAATTTTTCCGTTTGCCAATCACTTTTCTCTAAATTCCGGAGCATTATTTTTTGTGCAGGCAACAGTTTGCGTGGCTATAACGACAAAGGGTTAAAGCAACGCATTGCAGTTTTATAAGCTATTTGAATAACTTTTAGTTAATAACAGTTAGGGATTTATAGTTAGTAAAATAAATGTTTTATTATTCATTGTTTTATAATGTAAATACATTATTTTTAAACCTTCATTGAATTGCCTGAATTTTTTGTTTACAATAGTTTGGGATATTCCTGATTTATGGTTTTTTATGAAGGTTAATATTAAAGAAAAATATTATGAAATCTACAGTTAAAATTTTATGCCTGATTATTGCCTTTGCCGCCTCTGTAAGCCCGACAACTCTGCTTGCGCAAATCATAACAACTTTTGCCGGTACTGGTGTTCTTGGATGGTATGGAGATGGGGGACCGGCAACTGCAGCGGAATTTAGTGGCCTTAATGCATTAATATCTGACGGATCTGGCAATATTTATGTTTGCGATGCGGATAACAACATTGTCCGCAAGATTAATACTACTGGCATAATTACTCTAATTGCCGGGAATGGAACAGCAGGGTTTTCGGGGGATGGCGGACCGGCAACGGCTGCTAAAATCAGTCACCCAAGTGGCCTGGTTTTAGATGCAGCTGGGAATTTATTTATCTGTGATTACAATAATCAGGTTATTCGAAAAGTTGACAATTCCGGTGTTATTACAACTATAGCTGGAACCCCAATGGTAAGCGGATATACCGGTGATGGCGGGGCTGCAACTGCTGCTAAGATGCACAGTCCTTATGGTTTATCTATCAATTCTCATGGCGATTTATATTTCGCAGACATGAATAACCATGCAGTTCGTAAGATCACCAAGAGCACGGGTATTATTTCTACAGTTTGTGGTAATGGTGCTTCCGGTTTTTTCGGAGACGGAGGGCCTGCAACGGCGGGTAAACTAAGTTTTCCTAACTGCGTGAATGTTGACATTTACGACAATCTGTATATATCAGATAACGGCAACCTGCGGGTTAGAATGGTTAATGCTTCCAATATTATTAATACAGTTGCAGGTGGTGGTACCCTTGTTATGGTCAATGGCGTTCCAGCAACGAGCGAAAAATTATATTATCCTGCAGGTATGAAATTAGATAAAGTTGGCAATTTGTATTTTGGTAATGATGATAACACAGTGAGAAAAGTCAATACATCCGGTATAATTAATATTTTTGCAGGTACAGGCACCGCTGGTTATTTTGGTGATGGTGGCGCTGCTACTGTAGCTTATTTACATCGGCCTAATGATGTGGCGATTGATCCTAATGGTAATATTTTTATTGCCGATTTGTTGAATTCCGTTATCCGTGAGGTGCCCTCCGGAAACAGATCACCAAGTTTCACCCACGGGCATACTCAAACGTTTACTGTTTGTGAAAATTCAAGTGCGGCCGCTATTGATACAACACTTGCGATCATTGATTCCGATATTGGACAAACAGAAACCTGGGTGCTGTTTACACCGCCTGCGCATGGGACAGCCGTTACGGCTTATACCGCAACATCAACCGGTGCAATTATCACTCCAATTGGGTTAACCTATACCCCAACGCCAGGATACAGCGGCCCTGATTCATTCCAGGTGAAGGTAGATGATGGCATTTCCATAGACATCACTACGATCTATGTAACAATAATCCCAACTCTTGTAGATGTTATCGTCTGTCCTTCTTCTGTTTGCGTAACTTCTTCGGTCACAGCAACAGATGATACATTGGGAGGAGTTTGGAGCATCAGCAATTCACATGCTACTATTGGTTCAGGTTCCGGTATTGTTACCGGTGTGACTTCAGGACTGGACACTATATCATATTCCGTTACTAATGCTTGCGGAACCACGACTGTTACTACGACTATAAATGTTAATTCATTGCCGAACCTTATTACCGGAACGCCGAAGGTCTGCGTAGGCGGCACAACGACATTATCTGACGCTACATCAGGTGGTTCATGGATCAGTAATAATATAGGAGTTGCAACTATAGGCACAGGCTCAGGGCTGGTAACGGGCGTATCTGTTGGCACAGCAATTGATACCTTTAAAATTATAGCAACGGGATGTTATGCAACTATCACTATAACGGTTAATCCATTGCCAGGCCCTATTACGGGAACGCCGAAGGTCTGCATTGGTGGTACCACGACATTATCTGACGCTACCTCAGGAGGTTCGTGGATCAGCAATAATATAGGGGTTGCAACGATAGGCACAGGCTCAGGGCTGGTAACGGGGGTATCTGTTGGTACAGTAATTGATACTTTTAAAATAATTACTACCGGTTGTTATGCTACTATCACGGTAACCGTTAATCCGACGCCTGGGCCAATCACAGGAATTGCCACTGTTTGTGTAGGGGCAACAACTCCATTAACAGATCTTTCATCAGGAGGTACCTGGACCAGTACGATTACCATTGTGGCCACGGTAGGCAGCAGCGATGGCCACGTTTTCGGTGTTTCCCAGGGCACCTCTACTATATCCTATTATTATTCTACCGGTTGCGCCGCTACCAGAATAGTAACTGTTTATCCGATACCGGCCGATATTTCTCCTGTGGGACCGGTGACTATTTGCTCCGGTACCAGTTTTCCATTATCAGACGCTACCTCTGGTGGTGTGTGGTCCAGCACTATTACCAGTGTAGCTACCGTAGGGACTTCCGGCATAGTAAACGGTGTCGGAGTGGGCACCTCTACTATATCCTACACTAATTCCTCGGGCTGCGCGAAGTCAAAAACAGTAACAGTTCTACCAGGTCCGGCACTTATTTCGCCGTCATCTGCGAGTGTTTGCCCCGGTAATACCACTAATTTGTCAGACGGTGTGAGTGGCGGCGTATGGGGTAGTTCGAATACGAATATTGCTACTGTTGGTACAAGCGGCACAGTCACGGGTGTTCTTACCGGCACAGCCACTATATCCTATAGTATTGGTTCCTGTCTTACCACGGCTACGGTTACTGTACTTGCATTACCTAATGTAGGTTCCATAACTGGCGTCTCCAGTTTATGTGCCGGCAGTGTAGCGACATTGACTGATGGTGCCGGAGGAGGAGTCTGGAGCAGTACCAATACGAGTGTGTGCACGGTTGGCGGTACCGGGATTATAGCCGGGGTTTCAGCCGGGACAACTACTATCAGCTATACGGTTACTGCGGCCTGTACGGCAGCAGCTACCCATGTAGTCACGGTCAATCCACTACCCTCTGCAGGAGTCATTACAGGGCCATTCCATGTTTGTAATGGTTCCACAATTTCCTTAACTGATGCTGCTGCGGGTGGCGTCTGGAGCAGTTCCAATACCGTTGTTTCCACAGTCTCAGCAGTTGGTGTTGTAACAGGCGCATCGGTAGGAACGGACAATATTATTTATACCGTAACCAATGGTTTCGGATGCAGCAGCAGTACCTTCCTTCCTGATACGGTTGATCTATCACCGGCAGCCATTACACCTGCCATAGCTACCGTTATTTGCGCTGGCACAACAGCCAATCTGTCGGATGCTACCGGCGGCGGAGCATGGAGCAGCAGTGTTACAACTATTGCAACTGTGGTTGGTGGTTTAGTTACCGCCGGAAGTCCCGGAACAACAATTATTTCTTATAAGATAGGCAACTGTTCTTCCACCAAGTCCGTTACTGTCAACACAGCCCCGGTACCCATTGCTCCGCTCACTGCATCGGTATGTCCCGGCAATACGACCACATTATCCGACGCAACCGGCGGTGGCGTATGGAGCAGCAGCAATACTACCAAGGCAACCATAGCCGGCGGCGTTGTTACTGGCGTTTCCGCAGGTACTACTACTATCTCTTATTCCATAGGTACTTGCTCAACTACAGCCACTGTTACGGTCAATGCAGCACCCGCTGCTATTACTCCGTCCGGAGCTGTGAGCGTCTGCATAGGGTCAACTGTTTCATTATCTGATGCAACTCCCGGCGGCATCTGGAGCAGCAGCGCTACAACTATAGCTACCGTTATAGGTGGCCTGGTTACTGGCATATCACTTGGGACGGTCAATATTGCATATACTAATGGTTTCGGATGTGCTGCGTTGCAAACAGTCAGCGTACTTGCCAACCCGGCAGCCATTTCACCTTCTTCTGCGACCGTGTGTTCAGGTGGTACAACCACGCTGTCTGATGCCACCGGCGGCGGTGTATGGAGCAGCGGCAATACTACAATTGCATCAGTTGCGGGTGGAGTAGTAACCGGAGTTTCCGGTGGTACAGCTACCATCTCTTATACAACCGGAAGCTGTTATGCAACAGCCACAGTGAGTGTAGTTAATGCCCCTGCCGCCATTACTCCGTTAAGTGCCGTCAACGTATGCTCAGGAACTACAACTTCCCTGTCTGATGCTGTATCAGGCGGAGCGTGGAGCAGCAGTTCAACAGCAACAGCCACTGTTGCCGGAGGTATTGTTACAGGGTTTACACCAGGCACGGTTACTATTACCTATGCCATAGGTGGCTGCTCAGTCACCAAGACCGTTACAGTTGTTGCAGGCCCTGCGGCAATTATACCATCATCCTTTACCTTATGTACGGGTAATAGCTTTACCGTTATAGAAACCACAGGTGGCGGCACCTGGAGCAGCAGCAATATTGCAGTTGCAACTGTAAATTCCGGAGGAACGGTAACCGGAGTAACGGTAGGTACGGCCACGATTACTTATACGACCAGCACCTGTTATGCCACAGCTACAGTAACTATTAATCTGTCAGCAAATGCCGGAGTTATTACCGGCTTATCTACGGTATGCTCCGGTTCTTCAATAGCCCTGACCGATGCCGCATCCGGCGGTGTATGGAGCAGCAGCAATATTGCTGTTGCCAAAGTAGGGACGACAGGCCTGGTTACCGGTATCAGCGGCGGCACGGCTACCATCAGCTATACGGTTACCAACACCTGCGGCAGCACCAGCGCCGTATCAACGGTAACAGTAAATACATCGCCGAGTGCAGGCGTCATCATCGGCCCGGCCTCCATATGCGCAGGAACGTTTGTGGTACTGTCTGACGCCACAACCGGCGGTGTCTGGAGTATCACCAATTCCCATGCCACATTATCAGGTACGGGATTACTTACCGGCGTATCCGTAGGGTTGGATACCATAAAATATACGATTACCACCGCCTGCGGTACAACAACAGCGACAAAGACGGTATCCATCGGCGCCTTCCTGACAGCTGGCACTATATCGGGTCCGACGAGTGTATGCTCCGGAGTGAACATTACTCTGACCGACCCTGCCACCGGCGGTACCTGGAGCAGCAGTAATACGACCATTGCCAAAGTGGGCGCTACCGGCATCGTTACGGGCGTAAGCGGCGGTACAGATACGATTTATTATACAGTAACGGCAGTATGCGGAACAGCCAAAGCGCTCTATACGGTAACGGTAGTACCCTCCGCCATATCAGGGGCTATAACCGGTCCTGCCATATTATGCGCAGGCACGACAGCTACCTATACCGACGCGACAGCGGGCGGGATATGGAGTACCACCAATCCGAAAGCTACGATAAACGCCATCAGCGGTTTACTGACAGGTGTAACAACCGGCACAGATACTATACGGTATTCAATTACCAACAGCTGCGGCACGTCAACCATGACAAAAACGATCACCATAGGCGCGTTCCTGACAGCCGGCAGCATAACAGGCGCATCGGGCGTATGCGCGGGTTCATCCATAGCCCTGACCGATGCGACAGCAGGGGGCGTATGGAGCAGCAGTAATGCAAATGCCACAGTAACGGGCACCGGATCAGTAACCGGCGTCAGCGGCGGCGTGGATACTATCATATACACCATGACCTCCAGCTGCGGAACAGCCACAGCCACCCATCCGGTAACGGTAACGCCATTGCCCAACGCGGGCAGCATCAGCGGCCCCGCCAGTGTATGCGTGGGTTCGGCGATCACACTGAGCGATGGGTCAGCAGGGGGGGTATGGAGCAGCAGTAATGCCCATGCCACCATCAGCGCAGGCGGTATAGTGACGCCTGTAAGCGCAGGTACAGATACCATCAGTTATACGGTTACCAATATCTGCGGCACAGCCAGGGCGACAAAACTCATCACAATAGGCACAGCGCCAACGGCAGGCACCATATCCGGCCCTGCCATAGTTTGTACAGGCACAGCCATTACATTAACGGATGCCACAACCGGAGGCATATGGAGCATCAGCAATGCGAATGCGACCATAGGCACCACGGGAATAGTTACCGGAGTAAACGCGGGACTGGATACGGTATCCTATACGGTAAGTAACTTCTGCGGTTCTGCAGCAACAACAGCGCTGGTAACCGTCAATGCACTGCCCAACGCAGGCAGCATTACGGGAGCGTCCAGCCTGTGCGGCAGTACGACAGTTACCTTAAGCGATGCAATGCCGGGCGGCATCTGGAGCAGCAGCAACGGACACGCAACGATCAGCAGCGGTGGAGTAGTTACACCCGTATCAAACGGAACGGATACTATCATTTATAGTGTTACCAATCTGTGCGGTACAGCCACGGCAACAAAAACAATTACCATCGGCACAGCGCCGTCGGCAGGCACCATATCCGGCCCTGCGGGCGTATGTATCGGGTCAGTTATCTCCTTAACAGATGCCACAGGCGGCGGCGTATGGAGCAGCAGCAATGCAAATGCGACCGTAAGTATTACCGGAATAGTTACCGGCATGGCAGTAGGATTAGATACGATATCCTATACAGTGAGCAACAGTTGCGGCACAGCGTCAGCGACGGCAATAGTAACGGTAGGGCTTGCGCCGAATGCGGGCAGTATTACTGGCCCGTCCAGCCTGTGTGCAGGCTCGTTTACTATATATACGGACGGGGCTCCGGGCGGAGTATGGAGCAGCAGCAATACCTCATCAGCAACCATTACCGCAGGTGGCGTGGTTACAGCGGTAACGGCGTTTACGACGGATACCATCCGCTATACGGTTACCAATGCCTGCGGCTCTGCAACAGCGACAAAAGTCATCAGCATAGGCGCGGCAGCCACGGCAGGCACGATAGCGGGGCCAACGAGTATCTGCATAGGAACACCCGCCACGATGAGTGACGGCGTAGCAGGCGGCGTATGGAGCAGCAGTAACGGCAGCGCGACCATCAGCCCGGCAGGAGTAGTTACGGGTAATTATCCCGGAGTGGATACGATATATTATACGGTTACCGGGAGCTGTGGAGTTATCAGCACATCGGTAGTCATTACGATAAACAGTTTCCCGAACGCGGGCACTATCAGCGGCGCATCGGCAGTATGCGTAGGTTCACTGATAACGATGACAGACGGCGTAGCGGGGGGTGCCTGGAGCAGCAGTAATGCGGATGCGACCATTACCACCTCAGGTGTAGTAACAGGGATTGCCTCCGGAACGGATACCATCAATTATACGGTTACCAATGCGTGCGGCATCGCCACCACGACAAAAATCATCACCATCAGTCCGTTCCCCGGCGGTGGTAGTATCAGTGGACCATCCAGTGTATGCGTTGGTTCCACGATTACGTTAAGCGACGCCATACCGGGCGGCGTATGGAGCAGCGGCGGCCCTGCAATAGCCACTATAAGCGCAGGCGGAGTAGTAACAGGCGTATCAGCAGGCGCATCATTGATCAGCTATACGGTTACCAATGCCTGCGGCACGGGAAGCGCCTCGGTGCTCATTACGGTCAACCCGGCGCCCAATGCGGGCACTATCAGCGGCCCGACGACAGTATGCGGGGGTTCCACCATCAGCTTAACAGACGCAGCCACAGGCGGCGTATGGAGCGCTGGCAATGCGAATGCTACGGTTACGGGCACAGGAGTAGTTACGGGAGTATCCACCGGCACCGACCCGATCTCCTATACAGTGAGCAATGCGTGCGGTACGGTTTCGGCCATATCCATCATTACGATAAATACGACACCGTCCGGTGGCACGATATCCGGCCCTGCAGGCGTATGCGCCGGTTCCGGCATTACCCTGACCGACCCTATTCCCGGCGGTACCTGGTCGGCGAGCAACAGCAACGCAGCCGTTATGGGCCCCGGCATCATCTACGGAATAACGGTAGGAGTTGATACCATCTATTATACAGTAACGAACAGTTGCGGTACAGGTATAGCCAGTAAGATAATACCCATTAACCCTGTACCGGTTGTATCCCCGATTGGCGGGCCAACGAGTGAATGTGTGGGTACAATGATTACATTAACAGACGGTGTGCCCGGCGGTATCTGGACGAGCAGCAATCCGTCGGTAGCAACCATCGGGATGTCAACCGGAATAGTTACAGGTGTATCAACGGGAACAACGATCATTACCTATACGGTAACGAACGCCTTTGGCTGTCCCACGAGTGTGACCTATACGGATACGGTAAACACCGGGTCAGGGCTTGGGGCAATTACCGGCGCCACGAGTACCTGCGCGGGTTCCACAGTGACCTTAAGCAATGCAACAGCAGGTGGCACCTGGAGCAGCAGCAATCCTGCAATCGCCACTGTTGGCGCATCGACCGGCATAGTGACGGGCATGTCAGCAGGCACGGTAATGATCAGTTATACGGCAGTTACTTCCTGCGGCAGCGCAACAGTCACACAGACGGAAACCATCAATGCATCACCCAATGCAGGTACGATCACCGGCTTATCGGGCGTATGCGCGGGCTCCTCGATCACCCTGTCAGACGCTGCAGGTGGCGGTGTATGGAGCAGTACCGACCCGACAGTCACAGTAGGCGCAGGTACGGGCATAGTAACCGGATTATCGGCAGGCGTAGCCACGATAACTTATACAGTGACCAATGCGTGTGGCACAGCGTCAGCTACGAAGGCAATCACCATCAGTAGCTTACCGGTAGCGGGAACAATAAGCGGGGCCTCCATAGTATGTACCGGAGCGTCCATCTCCTTAACCGACCCTGCGACGGGTGGTATATGGACGGCCAGCAATGGCAATGCCACGGTTACCGGCGGACTTGTTACGGGGGTAAGCGTAGGAACGGATACGATATTGTATGTTGTTTCCAACGCCTGCGGCACGGCAAGTGCAACGAAGATCATCACCATCAATCCGTTCCCGTTTGCAGGTTCAATAACTGGTCCGTCAACTGTGTGCATAGGTAAATCCATTAGCGTATCAGATCTTACACCCGGCGGTGTATGGAGCAGCAGCAATACGCTGATAGCAACGGTTACTCCATCAGGATTAGTAACCGGTGTTTCAGCAGGTACTTCCAGTATAAGTTATACTGTTACGAATTCTTGCGGGACGAATGCATCAACGATATCTGTTAAAGTGCTAACCCCGGCAGAATGTACAGGTATTACCCCGGCAGTAAATGGAGTAACGACCATCACAGCAAATACCGTAGAACTAAGGGTATATCCAAATCCGAACAATGGGGTATTTACAATGGACTTGTTGTCGGAAAATGAGGAGCAGGTACAGGTAACCATCACCAATATCATGGGTCAGAAAGTAAAAGAGTTTACCATTGGCACTAACCAGACGGCAGAGATAAAACTTGACCAGCCATCAGGCATTTACATCCTGTCCGCAATAGTTGGTGACCGGAGGTATATGGAGAAGATAACAGTTGAATAGG
The DNA here is from genome assembly GCA_903887005.1 of uncultured Bacteroidota bacterium. Lineage (GTDB taxonomy): Bacteria > Bacteroidota > Bacteroidia > Chitinophagales > Chitinophagaceae > Nemorincola. The sequence goes on from CAISOH010000277.1 coordinate 17,891, forward strand.
TAATCAAATACAAAGAACTAAAAAGGGGTTGGCCGTAATAGCCAGCCTTTTTTAGCTATAGGGCCGAGGACAAAGCCTCGACCGACTATCCAAAAATTATTGTCATGACCGATACAACGTAAAGGCGTTTCTATATTCTGAAAGTTTTGCCGGTTTTCATATTTTTTATTATTAAAAATTGAATAA
>CAISOH010000278.1 GCA_903887005.1 uncultured Bacteroidota bacterium
ATAAAAATGGAAAACCGATATCTGTAATTCCATGTAATATATATGAAACTGACGAAGGTATAATATTGCATTCTCATATGAGAGCGACATATGGCGGGTTTGTAGTAACTAACCTTGTGAATATAGAAGAATCGGTAGAAATGGTTCAAAATTTGGTTGAAGAGGCAAGGAAATTGAATGTGGATAGGATAATTATTAGAAATCCATTTAGAATTTTTAATGATAATGTGTGCGATGAAACTGATTATGCCATGTGGTATCATGGGTTTCAAATCAAATCAAGAGAAATAGAAATTGTGATTAATTTAGCTGGCAAAATAGAAGAATTAAAGAATAGCTACGATAATGGTAGCAGGTATAATACTAAGAAAGCCATAAAGTTTATTACAACTAAAGTATCTGAAGATTTTGAATCATATTGGGATTTATTGCAGCAAACTCTTATGGAAAGATATGGCAAAAAACCAGTTCATTCTTATAAAGATATTTTAGAACTAATCCGCCATTGCGGTAAAGAAAATATTAAGCTGATTGCTGGTTATCTTAATGGCAAAATGATATGTGGAATAGTAATTTTTTTATTTAAATGCAAAGTAATTCATGCCCAATATATATGCCAGGATTATGCTTACCAGGAATTAAGGCCAATAAATGCAGTAATAGATTATATTATTGATTGGGGAAATAAAAACAATTATCAATATTTTAATCTTGGTATGGCAAATGAAAATGAAGGCAAAACCATCAATTATGGTCTTTTTCATTTTAAAGAGGGTTTTGGAGGAAGAGGGGTTTTGCGGGAAACGATGGTTTTAGATTTATGATAAATATACTAATGTATAAAATATTATAACTACTTATGGAAGACAAAGCGGATTATATAAAATACAAGAATATGTCTTTTGGTGATTTCATAAAATTAGCAAAAGATGATAATATTTCGGTTTATGAAAAAATCGGATTCCCTGATAGTTATAGAAAAGGAAAAGAGTTTGGTATATTCCTTGATATCATTCAAAAATTATCTTTCGAATCTGACGTTCCAGATAAAATCTGGCTTGATATTGGGCCGGGTTGTACAGAGCTTCCATTAATTACACTTGATTTCTGTAAGCAACATAACATTAAACTTTTATGGGCCGATTCCAGGGAAATGCTGGCTCTTTTGCCAGATGATGAAGTAGTTAGTAAGTTTAATGGATATTTTCCAAATGATATGCCAGATTTGATTGATAGCTTTCAAAACAAGCTAGATTATGTTGTCTGCTATAGTATTTTACATTGCGGACCATTTTATAATACCTGTATATATAAATTTATTGATTCTGCATTATCTCTTTTAAAACCAGGTGGAAAGATGTTGATAGGTGATATTCCCAATATTTCAAAAAGGAAACGTTTTTTTTCAACGGAGACGGGAATAAAATTTCATAAAAATTTCATGAATACGGATAGTTTTCCCGAAGTGAATCATTTAAATTTGGAATCAGGAGAAATTGACGATGGAATTATTATGAGTATTTTACAAAGATATCGTGGTTTTGGGTTTGAGACTTATTTACTGCCTCAAAATAATAAATTGCCGATGTATAACAGAAGAGAGGATATATTAATCTGTAAAATATAGATGAGTATTATATTCCATCAATTAACTCAATGAATAAACATATTCCTTTTCTCAATCTACAGCCTGCTCATACCCTTATAAGGGATGAAATGGTTAAAGCATTTGAAACGGTTTATGATAGCAATTGGTTTGTTTTAGGTGATAATTTGAAGCAATTTGAAAAGGAATACGCTAAATTCAATAATACCAAATATGCAATAGGCGTTAGCAATGGTCTGGATGCATTATTCCTTTCTTTAAAAGCGCTGAATATTGGAAACGGTGATGAAGTAATTGTGCCTGCAAATACTTATATAGCAACAGCATTAGCTGTTTCAAATGCCGGAGCTATGCCGGTTTTTTCAGAGCCCGATATCCATACATATAATATTGATCCGCAAAAAATTGAAGCTGCGATTACTCCCAATACAAAAGCTATTATTCCTGTACATTTATACGGACAGGCATGTGATATGTCTCAAATATCAGAAATTGCCAGTAAGCATAATCTTTTTATTATTGAAGATAATGCACAGGCGCATGGGGCAGCTTTTAAAAATAAACCAACAGGCGCATGGGGCAATATTAATGCAACCAGTTTTTATCCCGGAAAGAATCTTGGCGCTTTAGGGGATGGTGGCGCCATTACTACAAATGATGAAACACTAGCTGTAAAAGTCAGCATGTTAAGGAATTACGGTTCAGTGAAAAAATATAATAATGAAATTCCCGGTTTCAATATGCGTCTTGATGAATGCCAGGCAGCCTTTCTTTTAGTTAAATTGAAATATTTAGCCGGATGGACGCTTTCAAGACAACAAATTGCATCTATGTATAATGAAGGGTTGAGGGGAATTGGTGATTTAGTATTACCAGCAAATCATCCTGATGCTACGCATGTCTATCATTTGTACGTTATCCGCACAGAAAAAAGAGAAGAACTTAGTAAATATTTATTGGAAATGGGAATAGAGACATTAATCCATTATCCTATTCCACCCCATTTACAAAAAGCATACAATTACATAGGTTATAAACCTGGAGATTTTCCTATTGCTGAAAAGATTGCAGAGACTTGTTTAAGCCTTCCTGTTTGGCCCGGGCTTGAGAAAAATGATGTTGATTTTATTATCGAAACAATTAATCATTTTTTTTATGACTGATACGCCATTAGTTTCGGTAGCGGCAATTAACTACAATAATTCAAAGTATGTAATTGAAACTCTGGATAGTATCAGGTACCAGACTTATGCTAATATTGAATTAATTATTGTGGATGATTGTTCAACTGATAATAGTGTCGAGCTAATAGATTCCTGGCTAAGAACTTATGCAGGTAAATATAGATTTATTAAGCATGAAACGAATAAAGGTGTATGTGCTGCTTGTAATACGGGGCTTAAAAATACTACAGGAAAATACTTTTCAATAATAGCAACTGATGATATAATGTTACCGGAAAAAATAGCTACACAAGTAGCTGTATTAGAGGTAACTGGTAATATTGTGGCAGCAGTATATTCAGATGCTTATATGATTGATGACGATAGCTATCCGATTGAAGGGTTGTTTATTCAGGATCACAGACAATTCAAAGAGATGCCAAGTGGGCATATTTATGAGATTTTATTACAAGGGAATTATATTCCCGGAATGGCATTGCTTTTTAAACGATCTGTTTTTGAGGATGTAGGATATTACGATGAAAGCCTGATTTATGAAGACTATGATATGTGGCTAAGGATTGCTAAAAAATATAATATTATATTTGATAATTACATATCTGTAAAATATAGAAAAAGACCAGGCGGGTTAACATCTACCATAAAGAACTGGAGATTTTCTGACATTAAAATTTTTTTAAAACATATTGATGCTCCTATTCCTGTTGAAAGGTTGCATAATTTGGTTTTCGAGGCATACGCATTGAACGATATGGATACTATGCCCCTGATAAAAGAGTTGGGAAGTAAAACAAATAATAATTATTTTAAGATTGCATATTTTCTGTGGGAATTCAGAATTTCACCCGAATTTGGAAATAAAGTATTGGTAAAAGAGAGTGAATTAAATGCGGTTTCACCTCCTGAAATAATAAAAGATGAAAAATCTGATCTGATGATGTTTACGGAAAAGATTTGCGCTTTGTTTCCTCTTGAGAATTTAAAAACTTTTGCCTGTGATGCTTATTATAATAATGCCACCGATGGGATGGAATTAAATATATGTCTGGCAAATAAAACAAATAACAGGTACTTCAAAACTCTGTATTTTATATGTAAATTCAGAGTTCCACATGTTATTGGTGCAATCATATTAGCAAAAGAACAAAAATATGTTGATATAAATTTAGTGCCTCAAATAAAGGAAGGAGATCATTCAGGCCAGCTTCAATTTACCTGGCAGATTTGTGCTTTATTACCCATAGAGCATTTAAAAAGTATAGCTTATGAAGTTTATTGCCAAAATGTAAAAGATGGTACACTCCTTATCAAAGAGCTTTTAAAAAAAACAAATAACAGGTACTTTAGAACAGCTTATTTACTTTGTGAATTTAGAATCCCGACTGTTTTTGGTGAAAAAGTGCTGGCAAATAAAAAAGAATATATTGGAACAGGGTTTCCATCTGATATAAAAGAAGGCGATTACCCTGACATAATGATATTTGTAGAGCAAATTAGCGCTGTATTGCCTGTGGAAAGTTTAAAAGTTATTGCAAGGGATGCTTATTTTAATAATGCCGGAGAAACAAAACCCCTTATTGTTGCATTAGCGAAAAAAAAACGAAACAGGTATATTAAGGCGGTCTCTTTGTTGTGGAAGTACCAGGTTTTTGTTCCTAAAGGAAAGGCCATATTATCGAGAATTGAGGGTGAAAAGAGCGATAGAAGCAATTGGTTTACGGATATGGAGGTATA
>CAISOH010000279.1 GCA_903887005.1 uncultured Bacteroidota bacterium
CTGTCTATTATTGAAACTGCACAAAAATTAGGCATCTCTGCTTACCATTACATCCGCGACCGCGTTACTCAACAATATAATATGACATCATTGGCTGACATCATTATTGGCAGAATTACCCCGACTCTTTAAGCGGTTACCTTACCTGGTATCTAACTACACTTACTACACTAATAAAATCAGGGGTTTCAAGGGATTTTTTTCATTTGTAGTAATGTAGTAAGTAAAATATTGTGTTTTTCATTTTGGCAGGATAAAATATTTTTTCAATTAATCTGCAATAAGGCGTACCCAATAAACTTTTTTAGGCATTTTACTTTCACCTATTCTTTCACTTTCTTTTTTAAAGCCTAATAAAACCAATGCTTTGCCAATATTTTGCACTGTTATATTATTTGAAAGTGTCGTGTTTGCTTTTATATTTAAAAGTATATCCGTTGCAGTCATTGGTTTTGAATTTTCATTGTCTTTTTTTGATGGCTCAAAATATTTTTGTACCAATTCTAATTCTATGCTTATATTTTGATGATTTGAATTTGCATTTTCGTTTTCGTCCCTTTCTTCGGGTGTAAGTTCAAATTTAAAACCCTGTTTTAGTAAAGTATAAGCCTGTGCCCAAACTTCATTAATATCAATTTCATTTTTATAGTCCCAATTTATTTTTAAAATTTCAAAACATAACCAACGTATGCTACCTGTTTCATCTGTTAAAAATTCATCCTTATTTGTTGAACCAAAAAAATTAGCACGTCTTTTACTTGTAATAGCTTTTTTGTCATAAGGTTTGCGAATTTTTATAGTATCCTTACTTAGCATACTTTTAAAAGCACTTATTTCAAACTTTTGAAATGCTGCTAATTCATCCAAATTAATCAAAAAATTTTCTGTAAGACTTATTAAACTGTCTTTGTCTGTACTAATATTTTCAGCTAAATAATTTTTTAATTTTTTGGGACATAACCAACGTATTAATGTTGTTTTACCGCTGCTTTGCCCTCCAATCAATATAAAAGCATGTTTATTAAATGCTTGTCCTAATGCACATGCTACACAGCGTACAAAAGTCTTTTTTAAATGCTTATTAAATCGTTCCTGGTCTTTCGCTTGTATATAGCTACAAAGGTTTAAAATATGGTCTATTTTCCCGTCCCAATTAGGAAGGCTTCCAAAATATTCTATAAAGGGATTGAAAATGGGTACAAATTCAGACCGTAATAAAGCTGTAAGGTTATTTTGTGAAAAACTAATACAATTTAATTGCAAATTTCTGTAAAGGTTACTATCATTTAAGATTTCAAATTCTTTTTTATTCTTGGCTTTATATTCAACATCATTTGCAACTTCATTGTAACGAAAATCAAATTTTTCATTTAAATATTTTTCTACAATAAAGAATTTTGAAGTTTCATTTTTTTCGAGGTTTTCATTTTTTATTTTTAAAGTATTTTTTTCGGTTTTTATTCCTGTGTTTTTATTTTCTTGCCTTATAGTTATCCCAAAGTCTTTAGCAATTTTGAAAAAAGTCTTTATTGTAATTCCGGTTTTCCGGCTTTTTAAACATTCATTAAATTGTTTACTGCAATTTTCCTTATCATAATTTGGGTGAAATTGACTTATTCTTTGAAATAAATCACGGCCACCTTCATTGAAATTATCTGCAAAAGCAAAACCGATTTTTAACCAATTGTCATAGTCGCTTGTAATGTCAATTTTTTTAAACTCAATTTGCGAAATAATTTTTTCAACGTCTTGACTGGTAGAATTAAATTGCATAGAATTTTCATTTACAAAAATGTTATTATCGTAGCTTAGAAACATTAGTCTTGTTATATCCTTGCATTTTATATCAATTGGTAAATTGTATTTCACTAAATAGTATTTAGATAATTGCTCAAAGGCTACTTTATGTAATTCAGGATTGATTTTAACTATTGCTTTTACACCTGTTGCTGTTGGGCTATTAAATGCGCAAAAAGTAAAAAAATCATTGCGTAATAAATCTATTAATTGTTTAGTGTCCGGGACATGGTCAAAGTCAATTTGAATTAATCCGCTATGCTGTAAAAAATCACTTTGGGAGTGTCCTTTTTTGAATGTGCCTGATACGGTAATTGCGGGTAATTGTTGTTTTAATATTTCTTGTTGGCTTTTCTCTTTTGCTTGTCTTAAAAGTTCAATTTTTTCTTTTAAATTTCCTACACGAATAATATTGAAAGCCTCAATTATCGGAATATCTTTAGTCTTTTTACCTTTAATATTTTCAAAGTAAGAAACAGGATACAATCAGGTAATGAATTTGACAACCCAAACTGAAACATTGCAACAAAACCAAAATACCCAATCTGAAATATTACAACAAAATCAAACAAGCAAAACTGAAACATTACAGCAAAATCAAACAAATTAAATTTAAATAATAACTAAAAAAAGTGGGTAAAATAATTGGTTATTCACTTTTTTTAGTTGTTAATTTTCGGAACTATAATAAACAAAAGGAACAATTTTTTTGCTTACAATTAAACAAAAACAAACAAATGAAAAAGCTTTTCTTGATAGTAATCACAGTAATTGGATTCATATCCTACTCAATAGCACAAGATGCTCAGAGCGACATAAAAATAACAGGGAATTATCGTATAAATACTATTATGCCTTTAGGTAAATTCCGATTGTGGGTTACTTTATCCAGTTGTAAGAAGTATTATCTGTTGACGAAAATAAGTATATTTAATAATGTTATGTTGGCATGAAAATTATAGATTTCTGATTTTCCAGGAACACAGCAAGTTGATATAATGTAGGGGTAATGTAAACTTAATCCAAACATTA
>CAISOH010000280.1 GCA_903887005.1 uncultured Bacteroidota bacterium
ATCTTTGGGAAACGAAGCAATAATAACAGCTTTGAAACTGAAAAATATCGTAATCATTCCCCAATTAAACTATGCCTTAGCAGCTTAAGTCTTGCCAGTTATGGCTAAGATTTGAGGAGTTAGCTACTAAAAGCTGAAAATACCACCAAGTGCTGGAAAACTCCCCACTTTTTTTCAAAGAGGGGTGCCGAAGGCGGGGTGATACGACTGTCTGATTTAGCTGGGGGATACGATGCAAAAAGCCAAACGTCCAGATAATGTACAGATAATGTATAGTTCTTTCCGGCAATAATATCAACAACTAATTGAAATCAAAAGAATAAAACTCTACAAAAGAAAATAAAAAATTCCTTAAAAACTGTACAATTGTAGATTTATGACTATATCAAGACCCATTATGCAGGAGCATTAAAACAACATTCCCTGTAATTTAGGTAAATGAAAAATCGTCATAAGGAAATATTAAAGCCCTTTATTTAATAATTTTGAATCCTCGCAATCCATAAATCCCGTTTTATCCGCGATTCAGACAAACCGGAAATTTTCAAAATCGAAAATTTCAGATAAAAATACCCTGAATCCCTTACCAGTAAAGGCAAGCAAGCGTTTCCGGTACACTTCCAAAACCGGAAAAAACCGGAAATAAACCGGAAAAATAATTTCTACCCAATCACCCGCTTAATCCGCTTTATGGTTTCATCCTTACCTATCACCTCAGCAATTACAAACACGCCCGGCCCATACTTGCCGCCTACCAGCATAATGCGGAAGGGGAGTATTACATCGCCTTTTTTAAGGCCATTCTTTGGAAGTTCTTCATTAAAGGTTGCTTCTATGACCGCATGGTCCCAGGTGGGCTGTGCGGTAAGTATATTAATCCAGCTGGTGAAAAATTGTTGTTTCTGGTCGTTCCATTTTTCTTTTATGGCGGCTTCTTCTTTTATTTCGGGAGTTGTAAAGAAGAAATGCCCCTGCGCCCAGAAGTCCGGTAAGAGTGTACAGCGGTCCTTAACCAATGGAACGACCTTAGATAACAATCCCAATTCCCAATTCCCAATTCCTAATTCCATATCTATGTATGGTTTTGCAAGCTCAGCTAATGTTGCATCATCTGTGCGCTGTATGTATTGGTGGTTAAACCATTTGGCTTTTTCAAAATCGAATTTGGCGCCGCCTTTATGTACCCTTTCTATAGAGAAGCGTTCTACAAGTTCATCGAGCGAAAATATTTCCTGTTCGCTGCCGCTGTTCCAACCCAGCATTGCAAGCATATTCACAAACGCCTCCGGCAAAAATCCCATTTCGCGGAAGCCCTTGGTGGTCTCGCTGGTGCGGGGGGCGGTCCAGTTCATAGCGAATACGGGGAAGCCTAGGCGGTCGCCATCACGCTTGCTCAGTTTGCCGTTGCCGTCCGGTTTCAGTATCAGTGGCAGGTGCGCCCATTGGGGCATGTGTTGCTTCCATCCAAGATATTCCCATAGCAATACATGCACCGGGGCGCTCGGCAGCCATTCCTCACCCCTGAAGGCGTGTGTTATCTTCATCAGGTAGTCGTCAACCACTACCGCCAGATGATAGGTGGGCATACCATCCGCTTTGAGCAATACCTTGTCGTCCACCAAAGAGCTGTCAAAAGATATTTCGCCCCGTATCATATCCGTGAGCATTACCGTTTCGTTGGCTGGCATTTTAATGCGCACTACATAGGGAGTTCCGTTTTGAACTAACTCAGCAACCTTTTCCGGTGGCAGCGTAAGTGAGTTGAGCATGAGGCCACGTATGTTATGGTCGTACTGCGGATTGGTGTTATCGTCCCTGCGGTAATCCTTACGCATTTTCTCCAGGTCTTCGGTGGTATCGAATGCATAATAGGCATGGCCGGATGCTATCAGTTGTTCCGCATAATCTGCGTATAAATGTTTACGCTCGCTCTGGCGGTAAGGGGCATACGGGCCACCCTTTTCAGGGCTTTCATCAGGAATCAGGCCGCACCAGTTCAGGCAGTCCATTATATATTGTTCGGCGCCTGCCACAAAACGGTTTTGGTCCGTATCTTCTACACGGAGCACAAAATCACCGCCATTTGCGCGGGCGAAGAGATAATTATACAACACGGTGCGCACACCGCCCAGGTGCAGTCCGCCGGTTGGGCTTGGTGCAAACCTTACACGTACTTTCATAGGTCAAAAGTAAAAAGGAATAAGGAAAATACGTCCGGGAATTATAAATAGGAGAGCGATTCTGATAAAAGAGTATAAATGATGGTATTTAAAACCGTTAGAGTAGTGTTTTCCCATCAGATAATCCGGTTTTTCAAAAAATCACAGAAAAACATTTGTCTATAACATGCTGATATATAAATAGTTGTATCTTTTTTTAATTTTTTAACACGGGGTGGAACGGTTTTTACTTCTATTTGAACGATAACCATTTAGACGAACTTTAAAAACAACAGATATGAAAACGATACTAATGGCACTGACGATAGCAGGATTGACTTATTTCAGTGCGGAAGGCCAGACAACAAAAAAGATAGCTTGTGAAGCGCCAAAGGATAAAGTGTGCAGAAAGACTTCTCACGGAGTTTCCTGCTATAAAACAAAATTTGCAGAAGATTTTAAGGTCTGCAAAGGAGACTACGGCTATTATATATGCTGCGAAACTCCGAATCTGACGAACTCCACACAGCCCAAATTAAATATAGAGCCTTTAACCAAATATCCATCTAACCCGATGGAAATGAATGACGAGACTTACCCTGAAGGCAATGTTAATATAAACATGACAGTCCCTCAATCACAGTCTTATCCTGATTATGCCATGAACAGTGCAACAACTTATGAAGGTTATTATACCAATAGGAAACACTACATAAGAGTTTGCTATGGTGGTGACAATGTTGCCGAACTGAACAATGCGCCATATCATGGATGTCCGACTCCTGCATATGACGGGCCAGAAAGAAACAAAGAGCGTAACAAGAATTCAAACAATGTTATTGATGATATACCACCAATAACCGGCCAGATCAAATAAGTATAATGGTTTATTAATAATAAAGGACGGAGATTATTTCCGTCCTTTATTATGTGTGTCAGGCATGGATATGCGCTATAGGGTGAAAGTCCCGAATACGCTTTACAGTAGGGAGTATTAGCCAAGAGCAAGGGTGTCGTTGGCGACTGCGAATCTGAAAGAAGCTGGCGGCAAACGTTCGGGC
>CAISOH010000281.1 GCA_903887005.1 uncultured Bacteroidota bacterium
TATAAGTTCCTGCTGCCTGTGCTGCTGAAACGCTGAGTGTAGCACCTAACTTTAAAGTCTGGGTACCGCCTGAGCTTAATGTACCGGTAGCAGAAGGATTGCTGGTGAAAGAACCAACTGTCATGGTATGGCTGGCACCGTCAGAAAGGGTAGCGGTTGAAGGCAAAGTAATTGCGTAAGTATAGCTTGCTTCACCGGAAACGGTAAATTCAGCAGAAGTTACAGTACCATTAGTAGAAGGAAGTGTTACACCACCGGAACCGCCTGTTGTGCGTGAGCTGGAGGTTGACAATACAACGGTACCACTTGTAGAAGCAGATACTGCTATGTTACCAAAGTTCATGTCCACTGTTTTAGAGATGGAAATGGGAGTGATGATTGTTGCTGCGCATGAAGCTGTTGCTGATGCCTGAGCGAAAGAGATGTTAGTAGAACCGAGTACTACTACTGCTGCTGCGATGATTGCTTTTGAGAAGTTTTTCATTTTGTTTTTGTTTTTGTCCCGATAGCTATCGGGATGTTAAGAATGTTTGTTTGTTTGTTTGTTTGTTTGTTTGTTTGTTTGTTTGTTTGTTTGTTTGTTTGTTTGAATAGTATATAACCATTGTTGTGCCAAAATTTTAAGTAATTGAAAATCAATTGGTTGTTAAATTGGCATGGCGCAAAATATTCCGTGTCACAGATGAATTTTCCAGCAAATGGAAGAAAAGGTTATTGATTGGTTATTCATCAAGTTCGATTCGCCTCAGAAATGAAAAGAATGGTTTTTCTAAAGGTTCAATTTATAGGAATTGTGCTTTCCGTCAAATGTTTACCTGTTGGAATAGGCAATCCAACTTAAAGTACCTTGGGAGGAAATTCTTATAATCCATCCGACAATTGTGCTAAAAGCTATTTAATAATGATAACAAGCCTTATGTTTGTAACAACAATATAATTTTATGAAAAAGAGCATTATAGTAATTATTTTTTATTCAATTTTAACCTGTATGCATACAGTCAGTGCTAAGGATACTAAACAGTCGGCCGATAAATTGTTCGATTCTTATAAGGAGCGCTTTGTCCTTGCTTTATGGAAAGTAAATCCATCATGGGCAAGCAGTGTGGGTTATCATAAATATGATAACAAGCTGGTAATACCAAACGATAAATCAAGGATGCGGGAATTAGCGTTTTGCAAGGCTAACCTTGATTCCCTAAAAAATTTCAAACTCTCTGAACTATCAGATGTAAATATGACAGATTATTATCTCATTGAAAACCAGCTGAAATATTCAGAGTGGGGGATTAAGGAACAAAAAGCCTACGAGTGGGATCCTTCGGGATATAATGTGTGTGGCAGTTTTGCCGATATGCTCAGTAATGATTATGCTCCTTTAGATAAACGCCTGCATAATTTTTATTTAAGGATGGCGGCAATACCTGCCTACTATAAAGCAGCGAAACAAAATATTAAAAACCCAACCAAAGAACATACCGCACTGGCTATTGAGCAAAACCTTGGAGGTATTTCTGTTTTTGAACAAGACCTTGCAGATGCGCTAAAGAAGTCGCACCTGGATGAAAAAGAGAAGATAAAAATTACGGCAAGGGCTAAGGAATCGGTAGAAGCAATTAAAGGTTATGTCACCAGGCTTAAGGTCATGGAAAATAAAAATCCGCGCAGTTTCAGGCTGGGTAAGGAATTGTACGATAAAAAATTTGCTTATGAAATACAATCCGGTTATAGCGCTGATGAAATATACCAAAAGGCGTTAAAGCACAAACAAGAATTACACGAAGAGATGTATGAACTTACCAAAGAGCTTTGGCCAAAATACTTTAATCCGGGTACTATGCCGCGGAAAAAGCTGGATGCTATACGCCAGATGATAGACGAGCTTTCTGAAAACCATGTAAAAGCAGATTCTTTCCAGTCGGCAATAGAACAGCAGCTACCTGCCCTTATAGCGTTTATCAAAAACAAAGACCTTATTTATATTGATCCTTCAAAACCGCTGGTGGTGCGCAAAGAGCCGGCTTACATGGCGGGCGTGGCAGGAGCATCTATATCTTCTCCCGGCCCTTATGACAAAAACGGCAATACTTATTACAATGTAGGCAGCCTGGCTTCCTGGGACAAAAAGAAGGCCGAAAGTTACCTCCGCGAATACAATCATTACATACTGCAGATACTGAATATTCACGAAGCAATCCCCGGCCATTATACACAATTAGTTTATTCCAACAGGTCGCCGAGTATCATAAAGGCTATTCTTGGCAATAATGCCATGATAGAAGGGTGGGCGGTTTACACAGAGCGTATGATGCTGGAGAATGGCTATGGCGGCGACAGGGGAGTGAACTCAACGGAAGCATCTCCTGAAATGTGGCTGATGTATTATAAATGGAACCTTCGCAGCACCTGCAACACAATTCTTGACTATAGTGTGCATACCAAAAATATGAGTAAGGAGGATGCCATGGACCTGCTCGTGAATGAAGCCTTCCAGCAGCAGACTGAGGCGGAAGGAAAGTGGAAACGGGTATCTGTAACACAGGTGCAGCTTGATTGTTATTTTACAGGTTATACAGAAATATATGATTTCAGGCAGGAACTTAAAAATAAAATGGGGGGTAATTTCAACCTGAAACAGTTTCATGAAAAGTTCTTAAGCTATGGCAGCGCTCCTGTGAACTATATTAAGGAACTTATGTTGAAGGAGATGAAGTAATTGTTTGTGACATAATCAAAGATATTTTCAAATGAGTTTCCATTTTAAGAGTAGTATTTTATTTGTTTCAGTTTTGTTTGTTGTGTGCTCTTTACAAGCCACAACCAGGAAAGTATTGTTTATTGGTAATAGTTATACCTACACGAACAATATGCCGCTCATGCTGCAAACATTTGCCACAGCAATGGGTGATACGCTTATCTATGATGAATCTGATCCCGGAGGATATACATTAGCTATGCATAGTACTTATCCGGCTACGATATCAAAAATATTTTCACAGCAATGGGATTTGGTTGTTTTGCAGGAACAAAGCCAGTTGCCGGCATTTCCCCCGGCAGAAGTTGACACAGAGGTTTACCCGTTCGCCCATGCATTGGATAGCATGATTCATCTGAATGATACCTGTACCCAAACTATTTTCCTGATGACATGGGGCCATGCTAATGGCGATCCAATGAATTGTCCAACCTATCCTGCTATCTGCACTTACGAGGGTATGCAGGAAAGGCTCAGGGAAAGTTATTTGCAGATGACGCTTGACAATAATGCTATTGTAGCCCCGGTTGGCGCCGCATGGAAAGTGGCGCATGATAGTTTTCCCTTATTATGGCTTTACCAGGCCGATAGCTCGCATCCTGTTGTAGCAGGTTCTTACCTGGAAACCTGTGTCCTGTATTCCTCTATATTTCATAAAAGAACTTATGGGTGTACTTACAATGCAGGGTTAAGCACAACTGATGCCCAAACATTACAACTTATTGCAGATAAGGTGGTCGTTGACAGCCTCCGCGATTGGCAACAATATGGCCACTATCCTTATGCCGGCTTTAAACATACCCAGTCTGGAAATACTGTGACTTTTACCTATTCCTCACCAATATTTTCCAGTTATTCCTGGTTATTCGGAGACGGGGTTAGCGATACATCTTTTGCTCCAGTTCATACCTATACGTCTCCGGGAAATTTTGTTGTATCGCATACAGCATTTAACGATTGTTTTTCAGAAACAATTACCGATACGATAACTTTAGGAACGACTGGTATCAATAATGCAATAAAAGAAAATCTGTACCCGATTACTGTTTCCCAAAATGGCAATGGTTGTGTTTCTTTCATGCTGCCGGAAATAAAAGTGTATGACGCTATTGAAGTGTTTGACATTAAGGGGAGATGCATAAGACACTATAGCTCTGACAAGCATTTAATCACAGATAGTTTTGTTCCTGGTATTTATATACTCAAGGCATTTTCCCAGGACAGGAAAACATTATTTTACAATAAACTGGTTGTTTATTAGGAGACATTTATTACTTTTCAAAAATCATTTTATGCAATTACATTTTAAAGGTCTCAGAACAGCAGGTTATAAGGTGGGTGATATTATTAAAGCCAAAGAATGGTATAGCCGGATACTGGGCATTGAACCCTATTTTGATGAGCCTTTTTATGTAGGTTTTAATGTTGGCGGATATGAACTTGGCCTGCAGCCTGATGACAGCCAGGCAACACAAAAAGATGCCAGTGTAGTAGCATATTGGGGCGTTGATGATGTAATGACTACTTATCATGATTTACTCAAAGCCGGAGCAACACCACATGAGGAACCAACTGAAGTTGGTGACGAAATTATGGTAGCAACGGTTAAAGACCCATGGGGCAATGCGTTTGGGATTATTTGTAATCCGCATTTTAAAGTCGGGTAATGTATTGTATGGTTTTTATTGCTTCCAACCATTAATAGCCTTAATGATAGCACCGGTAACCTCGCGGTCATCTTTAATGTACCAGTTGAGTACCTGCTGGGTGGTAGTATTATCTTTAGAAAAGTGAAAGAAAATTATTGCTTTTACCATCGGGTATTTTTGAGGCAAACTGTCCAATGCATCGGCATACCATGCCGCCCGGTTTCCGCCTACAATCAAGGAACCAAATTCTGTTATCAGAATAGGCTTCTTAAATGAGGCAAGTAATTCGTAGTGATTACCGAATATTTCCTTAAATGACCACCACTTGCTCCAGGGGGCAATAGTGCCGTAATTCAGCACACCCACGCCTACGTAGTCCACATAGGCGTCACCGGGATAAAACGTCTTGAATTCGTAAGCGGGGTGGGGGCTCCAGATCCAAACTACATTGTTTACGCCTTCCTTTACAAATAAATCATGCACATGCCGCCATGCCATGATAAAATCTTTTGGTGAATTATTCTGCGGTCCCCAGGGATACCGGAAGAAATCATTCATCTCATGTCCAAACCGCAGAAACATTATCCTTTTTACCTTTTTCGCTGATTGCGCCCATTGTTTTATGTAGGTATCATAAACGCCATCTGCCACGTCTTTCATTCCGTTTTTATCCCTTAATTCCGCCTTCCGCAAACCCGGAATATCATTTACTGTAAAATCGGTTAGCCACGGTTCCCAGGTAATAACGGGTATGGAGCCTAACTCAATGATATTTCTAACCTGTGTTGTCGGGAATTTCTCTTCCGGCTTGCTGCCCCATGCACAGAATATATGTATGAGCGGGAAAGCGGTATGAAGGGAATCTTCGAGGTTTACGATACTTTCAAAATTTTCTTTGGTCTCATTATCATAAACGCCCAATAATACTTTGCCGGGATGATTAACCAGATTTTTATCCTTAAAATAGGGCTTTAACCACGTTAGCTTATTCTCCCGCTTATTGGTCCTGCTGCGCATATTCAGTTTAAGCTCCATATTGTTGAAAAACTCTCCAATGTTTGCCATGGCATTTTCAATAGGGCCTTTACTGGAGTCGCCTCCCGAAGAAAGTGCAAACACCAGGAAGGTGGCTATTAAAATTGCCAGGAGGGCTGAAATAACCCTGAATGGCACTTTTCTATTTTTACTTTGCATAAATATCAGTTTTATATTTTTACACTATCCCAGGGATCTTCTACTTTCATTTTTCTTGCTTCCAGAGCGGCATATACACCACCTACAGACATGATAAATGCAAGAGAAGCAAACCCGATCATGCCCCATGTTTTTTCAGCCGACATAGCCAACTGGCTTTCAGGCATATAGTACTTCCGGTAAATTAACACCCCAATAATAGTAATTATGAATGAGATTATATGTATGAGCAGCGGGCGGACAAACGGGGAGACAAAACCAATGGCAGCTTTTTTTGCAGTTGGTATATAAGGTACTTCCGCATTTACAAGTGCTAATAAGAACCCAATAAAAAAAACCGGCCAGCAGGCAAATTTGAGCACCATGCCCCGCCAGTGCAGTCCCTTTTCCGTTTGCGGGTCGCAAACCCATCGCTGAACATACAGATAAATAGCAACCCCGCAAATAACGACAGGCATACCGTAGATAATAAAATCTGCAAATTCCATTCTTGCTGGCAGGATGCCAGTAAAGAAAAACAGGAACGGGATCAAAGTAAAAATCAGTTGCGTTAACCCAACTAAATAATACGTCCCGATTGTTGAATAAGAGAGCCGTTGCCAGCCGGTCAGATTACGGAAAAGCCTGGGTAATTCAGCAAAAGTAATTTCAAATACACCTCTTGACCATTTAAGCTGCTGTTTGCAAAACGACCCAAAATCTTCCGGCACCAATCCTCTGCTCACAACAACCGGGTTATAGATAGACTTCCAGCCTGCGGCATGAAGCCTGATAGAGGTTACCAGGTCTTCAGCTAGGCCTATGCCATGGCCACCAATACTGAGCAAAGCTTTCCGGCGGAATGTGCAATTAGCGCCAATAGCTACGTTGCAGCCATATCCGAATAAGGACATTTGAGTGGGCCCGTAAAAATTATAGGTTTGTTCGGCGGCCCCTGTAGCAGTAAAAGACCTGTATTGATTGTAATAGGCTTGCGATACCTGCACATAGCCTATCTGTTCATCATCAAAATAGCCTAAAGTATGGTCCAGGAATTCCGGAAAAGGAATATGATCAGGGTCTAATACAAGTATAAAGTCTTCTTTGGTTAATTCCAGTGCCGCATTTATTTTACCCGCTTTTGCTCCGGGCAGGCCAACTAATTCCAGCCATACTGCTCCATTCCGCTCCGCACATTCTTTAAATTCCGGTTTTTGTGTATCATCGAGCAGGTAGGTGGTATGAGGGTAAGTAATTTTAGCACATGCGGCAAGCGTTTTTTCAAACATAGCGAGCGGTTCGCCGGGAGAACTGGTTGTAAAAATGGCTACACTTAAACCGGGAAGTGCGTCTTTATGTGGCGGTTTTTTAATGCCGAGGTAATTGATCCAGATAAGTATCAGCCGGAAAATGCTGTACCAGAATGCAAGGCTGAATAGTATGTATAGCTGAACATTCCCGATGTTGTCCTTAATAAACCACCAATTAGCAAACCTGAGAATGCAAATGATACCCGTGATTACAAATATGAGTAAAATAAATCGTTCTAATGCTGTAACATCCTTCGCCTCTTTAAATCGCCATAAATCTTTACTTTTTTTTCCCCTGTGGGATGATTGATTCGACATAAGAGATCTCGGATGGCAATAAAATTACTAATTATTTATTCTTCATCATAGGAGCCGTTATAATAAATTGATGTTAATTCATATTGTTTATCAACTAACCATTCTTTTTTATTGCCTGTAGTTTCTTTTTCATCCAGGTTAACATCGTCAATTTCAGAAATCATTTCATTCAGGCTATTGTACCGGTCCTGTAACACAAGCGCTTTCTCGCTGCCGGGAGTAACTTCTGTGGTGCTTTTTGTTTTTTGCTGCGCATCCCTCAAAGCGATTAACTGGCTTTTTATTTTAGCAACAGACTGTTTCAGGGCTTCTTTATTTTTGCAACTATATAATGACTGGATTTCCTGTTCAATATTCTTTATGGACTTCATAAAGGCGGACTTTGGCGCTTTCTCCGTTTTTTTATTATGCAGAAAGCTTTTCTGCAGCCCGATACTTACGTAGTTGCTATTGAAAAAATAAGTGCTTCTATACATATACTTTGCATTAAGCACCCATGTTTTTTCTATCTGGTAATTTAGTGAAGCTGATGCGCTATAAGGAACAAAATAAACTGTTGAATAATCCTTAATTGTATTATCGTAAGTCTTATTAATGTAAAAATACGGATTGCTTGCAGAGGCATACCCAATTTCCCCATTCAGATTGATACTTACTTTCGCTGAAGGATTTAAGCTTAAGGCAAATAATGCAGTATTAGTTACCAGCTTATTGGGTGTGAAATAAGGGTCATACACCCCGGCTATTCCACTATTCGGGTTCTTTAAAATATCATTCAATGAATTTGCAGGCCTGAACCTGTTTTCATTTGAGTTATTATAGCTAATGCTATAGCCTGCCTGGAATTTCCCGGTCGGGAATACAGCAATTGGGGCTAACACCCATCCATAAACTGCTGAAACATTATTGTTATCCGGGTAATTACTGTTGAGATAAGCCACCTGTGCCTGCCAGTTTCTTACATGGTAGTTGAGCATAGCAGAAAACCTGGTAACGGAGATAGTGGTATCAACACTTGCTTTTGTGCCAAAATAAGGTACATGATCAACACCCAAATCAATGTCAAAATGCTGTGATATTTTTTCATTAATACTGAATTCGCCTGTATAGCCGGTAGTATTTTTTACAGGGAATTTCATAACACCACCGCCTATGTTCACATGCAAACCAGCTTTCGGAAAAAATAGTCTGTCGCCGATTTTTATCCAGGGTGCGTCAGATGTTGTATTCTGCATAAAATGATAATCATCGCCTTCTATATATAAGTTAAGCGATTTATTAAAATATTTTTCCGCTTTTACACTTGGAATAAAGGCAGTAAGCGGCTGGTCATCAGCTAAAATTGCGGCATTGAGACTGACTTTTGCAGCCCTTGCCAGTTCTATTTCATCATTAAGCAGATTAGCCTCAATATTTTTATTGTCCTGCTGCAATGCTTTTTTCATATAAGCAGAAGCCTGCTTAAAATTTCCCTGGTAGTAATAAAGCCTTGCACGAAGCAAAGTCATTGCGGAATAATCTTTACCGGAATTTTCCATGGCGGCAAGCCGGTTTTCGGCTTGCTCCATTTTTCCCATATCTGCTGAGGAATGGATATAATCAAGCTTCAGATAATCATTATCAGGTTGCATTTTAATTGCTGATTGATAAAGATTATTTGATTGGCTATAGTTGTTCAGGTACAATTTTGTTTGCGCCTGCAGCCATACGGAATTCATATCTTTTGGGTGGGCCGCATGATATTTTTTCAGGATCTTGTCCGCTTTCCTGAATTTTTTCTTTGCAATAAACTGGTTGGCTATTTTAAAAGTATCAGTTTCCCGTTTGGTATTCTTCTTTACTTGTGCATATACAGGAGAGCAACCTAAAATTATTAATAAAAATAAAACTGCTTTTGCCAATCCTTTCGTCCAAAAATTGCTTCTTAAGTTGTTGTTTACCATATAGTTATAATTAAAGTTGCAAAGCCCTTGGGTCATAATAAAGACTTCGGTAAGATTTCTTAACTGAACTACTGCCTGGTTATTTAATGGTTAGTAAAAAAATAAATTTAATTAGGTTGTCAATTTTTGAGGGTGCTAAGATATGTAAAAACCAGTAATTATACTAATAAACAAGAAATTATATTTGGTAGTACTATTATATGATATTTTTCATTTGCGTATAGTTCATTATTTGAATTTATCCATGTAGTGATCAAACCGGAAAATAATATTGATTGGGAATTGGAGTTTATGAGGGCATCTGGCCTTTAGATGATTAATGTTGTTTTTTACATCCCCATCAAAGTATTCCCTCATGGGGCCAATGATCCATGCCTCCACTTTGGCAGGTGCAAAACCTTCCTTAATTACAGCCTGGAATTCAGCCTGGTCAAATAACTGGCTTGCTACTAATGGCGCTTTATATTCGCCTCCGGCAGTAATATGTACCAGGTTATACGCCTGCCTTAATTTCATAGGATGTGTAAAATAAATTATATGCGTTTAAAACGCTTTTAAATGAAGCTCAAAAATACATAAAATAATGTGGTTATAGGAACATACATCCACAATTGGGATTGTTTCCTGTTCCATTTTTTATTTTCCAATAGTGGTTATGTAATTTGACTTGCTGATAATTCGACAATATGACCAAAATCATAATTTAGCTGATGTTTGTTACATTTATTTGTAAAATCAATAATATTTTTGAAAATATCCGCGAATTTACAAGATTATTATATCTACTAATAAATGTATTTATATATTCAATGAGTTGCAAAACTGATTATATATCATAGCAGATTATGAAAGAGAATATTTGAAATATTTAATAGAACATTTTTAAACTAAATAAACTGTGGCAAACAAATTATCAAGAAAAATTGGGCTGATTTTCATGTTCATATTTGCTTCAATCCAAGTATATAGCCAAGAAAATATGATTGAAATATTTATCAATAATAAAGTTCAAAAAATAACTGGTGAACCATTACGGATTCATGGAATTGACACAATAAGTTTTAAAATCTATTCAAAAATGAATTTAAATGATAATCCATATTTATTGGTTACTCCTTGCCATAATCAACCAATTAATAATAATATGGATAATAATAGGACAAGTTATCGAGGTCAAAATAATATGGCAACTGGTCAACCTTCAAATATATCAACTACATCAAATTCATTTGCACCTAAATCTCATGATTTATATTTTGATCAATTTGAAGTCTCTCCAGTTAACAGGAAAGGATATTTTGAAATTTCATTTATTATTAATAA
>CAISOH010000282.1 GCA_903887005.1 uncultured Bacteroidota bacterium
ACGCTAGCCAATGGCATGTATTTACTGAACGTGCGTTCAGAAGCCGGCAACCAGGTATTCCACTTGGTGATAGAGCAGTAATTATTAAAAGCATAAGAGTTGAAAAGAGCCGGTTTAATACACCGGCTCTTTTTGTATGGTAAATAATTATTGAAAATATCTCCGTTGTATTTTGAATATGTCCTAATTTTATTATCTTACTGCCATAAGCTGATATCTATGTATAAAGCAATACTGTTTTTTCTTTTATTGTCGCCTGCTCTTTGTATTGCACAACGGTTACAACGCATCAAAGGCGCAGTGGTGGATAAGGAATCAAAAGTACCGTTGGCAGGGGTGAGTGTTGGAGTAACAGATTTGACGTCGCCCATAGGTGCAGTTACTGATATTAATGGCAATTTTATTATAGAAAATGTGCCTGTTGGTAAGCATACGGTTACTGTATCTTATATAGGATACCAAAGCTATACGCTGAATGATGTGCTTATTACATCCGCCAAAGAAATAGTACTGCCTGTGGAGCTGGAAGAGATGGCTGTGAAGATGAAAGAGGTAGTTGTGTCGCACAAACGGGAGCATATTAACGATATGGCATTAATCAGTGCCCGTACGTTTGATGTGCAGGAAACAGAACGATATGCCGGCAGCCGCTCCGATCCTGCCCGTATGGCTTCAAATTTTGCAGGTGTGCAGGGCGGTGATGATTCGCGCAATGATATAGTGATTCGCGGCAATAGCCCGCAGGGTGTATTGTGGCGCCTGGAGGGAGTGGACATTCCAAATCCGAACCATTTTTCAATTCCGGGTACAACAGGCGGGCCGGTAAGTATGCTGAACAGCAAGACGCTTGCCAACAGCGATTTTTTCATGGGCGCTTTCCCTGCTGAATATGGTGATGCCATTGCGGGTGTTTTTGACCTGAGGCTCCGTAATGGGAATAATGATAAGTGTGAGTTCACCGGCCAGCTTGGATTCCTGGGCACGGAACTTGCTGCCGAAGGCCCGCTTTCCCGCAAAGGCGGCTCATCTTTTCTGTTTACCTACCGCTATTCAACCTTGCAGTTATTCCAGGGGCTGAATATAAAAATTGGCACAACATCCGTTCCGCAGTACCAGGATGCTACATTCAAAGTCAATATTCCTGTTGGTAAAAAATCTGACCTGGCTTTCTTTGGCATTGGCGGAATGAGCAACATAAATCTTATTGTCAGTAACCTCTCCTCACAGGCAAAAGAACTCTATGGGGAATCTGACCGCGACCAGTATTTTACATCCAATACAGGCATTGTGGGGGCTACCTATAGCCATACCATCAACAATACAACATTCACCAAGGTGACCATTGCTGAAACCGGGAATAATATTAACGCACAGCATAATTATGTATTCCGCGACCCTGCTACTTTCCAGGTTGACTCTTTAAAAAATATACTGGGCTATACTTTTATTACTGCAACAACTGTTGCCCATTGGTCTCTTAATAAAAAGATATCTTCCAAACAAACCATCAAGTTTGGCCTGGTCAATAATTATTACCACCAGAAACTTGTTGACAGCAGCAGGCAGTATCCTATCAGCCGCCAGGATTGGCAGCATCGGGAAGATTTTAATGGCAGTACCGACCTTGTACAGGCTTATGTGCAGTATAAATATCGTCCTACAGATGAACTTACCTTTTCCGCGGGGCTTCATGCGCAATACCTCACGCACAATGGTTCCAAATCGCTGGAACCACGTCTTGGGATGCGTTACGCGCTTAGTAACAATGACATTATAACAGCGGGTTACGGACTTCATAGCCAGATGCAGCAATTGTACCAATACTTTGCGCATGAGCCTGTAAACCCTCCATCGGTGATGCAGAACTATAATATTGATTTTACCAGGAGCCATCATTTTATTTTGGGTTATGATAAGGCGCTGTCGCAACACCTGCACGTACGGGTTGAAACATACTATCAGTATTTGTTCAACGTACCTGTAGAAACAAGAGTGGGTTCTTCTTATACAACATTGGACCAGGGTTCAGGTTATTCGCGTGATTTTCCGGATACGCTGAAGAATACCGGTATGGGTTATAATTACGGTGTTGATATTACAGTTGAAAAGTCGTTTAGCCATGGTTTTTATATACTGTTAACGGGTTCATTATTTGATTCAAAAGCGAAAGGGAATGATGGCGTGTTCAGGAATACAGATTATAACAGCCATTATTCGTTTAACCTGCTTGCCGGATATGAAAAGAAGGCAGGCAAGTATGGAACATTGATCACCGGGGTAAAGACAACGGTAATAGGTGGTAAACTGTATTCTCCTGTGGATATAAAGGCATCCGATTCATTGGGTTATACGGTAGTCATAGACAACCAGCGAAATACATTGCAATATGCACTCTATTTCCGGACAGATCTGAAGGTGGGTATAAGGCTTAATTCAAAGAAGGTAACGCATGAACTGGCGCTTGATCTTGTGAATGTGCTGAATACAAAGAACGCGCTATCCGAGACTTATAGCTCCTATCTTGCCGCGCAGGGTAATCCTTATCCTTTTTATACCCAATACCAACTCGGGTTTTTACCGATATTTTATTACCGGCTTGATTTTGGGGTGAAACGTAAGGCGGTGCCTGTCAGCAACTCAAATTAGATATCACGTATTACAGGTAGCTGGCTGATTTATTATACTTGCAGCCGCATAAAATTGTGCATTGTTTAATATGCAAGACTTTGCGGCCTTGATTTTATAATTTACTTATTATCAATTCATTAGTCTTGGCGGCTTTGCGCCTTTGCGAGAAACCTATTTTGCACATTTAT
>CAISOH010000283.1 GCA_903887005.1 uncultured Bacteroidota bacterium
CCGCTTGCCCTAATCCATGGCTGAATGATTTTATAGCACAGTGGGAAGAGGAAAAGAAGGGGCTTGAGAAGGACAACAAGCGCAAGGCTGATTTTGAGGTGCATGAGCCGTATGCCAGTGACGTAAGCGAAGGGAAAAATAGCGCGATATATAATGCCCATAGCTATCACACCAAAGTTCCTCATGCAGCAATTATGCGATATATACTTCATTATACTCAGCCTGGTGATATTATAATTGACGCATTTTCCGGCACAGGAATGACAGGTGTTGCTGCAACACTATGTGGTAAACCAGAATTAGATATCAAGTTAATAATTGAAAGTGAATGGGTAAAAAGTAATGCAGGAACTCCAAATTGGGGGGTACGAAATTGTATAAATAATGATTTATCTCCAATAGCATCTCATATATCTGCGGTATATAATAATGCTGATATCATTGATGATTATGACGAGATAGAGTCTGTGCTTGATATTCTTGATAAGGAAATGTCTTATTTATATGAAACAAAGGTAAATGGAATAACGAAGAAGATTAATTATTTAGTGTGGTCATCAGTGATAGTTTGTGAAAATTGCGGTCACACTACAGACTATTTTGATCTTGCATACAAGCACAAAAATCTTAGTGATTTTGATAGGCTTGAAATGGTTAAATGTCCTTATTGTGAATTTACCAGAAATTCAAGAGCATTGCCAATTTACTTCACAACAAAATTCGATCCAATTTCTGATTGCACAGAAAGAACTGCGCAATTAAATTTATCATTAATAAGCTATTTTGTAAATAAAACGAAAACTCTTAAGGCTGCCGATGATTATGATCGAAAATTATGTGATGATGTGATTAAAAAACTAAAAGAAATAGAAGTAAAGATAGTTGATAACCCTGGAGGTGTCAATCTTGATCAAGCTTTAAAATCTCATGGCTACAAGTATCTTTATCAATTTTATCCTGATAGAACATTATTGGTAATTGATAGGTTTTTAAAACTTACAAAAAAAATTAAAAGTAAGGTTCCGCTCTTTATTTTGACTTCTGCATTGCCAAAATTAACTAAATTAAATCGTTACATGCCAGAGCATGGCGGTCGAGCCTTAGTTGGTCCGCGTGCAAATACTTTGTATGTGCCGCCATTATTTGTTGAGAATAATGCAGTTGAACAATTAAAATATCAGTTTGAAAAAATTAAAAAAGCAATACGTGTAAAAGGCAAGCAAGTCATACAGACAGCATCAGCTACTCAACTTAACTTATCAAGTAATAGTATAGACTACATTTTTACTGATCCACCATTTGGTGGAAATATTATGTATTCTGAGCTTAATTTATTATCAGAGACATGGTTGAAGGTTATTACAAATAACTTAAAAGAGGCAATAACAAATGATAGTCAATCTAAATCAGTTTTAGATTATCAGGAACTTATGGTTAATTGTTTTAAAGAGTATTATAGAGTGCTAAAGCCCGGCAAATGGATTACGGTTGAGTTTAGTAACACTAGCGCAGCAGTTTGGAATGCCATTCAATATGCTTTAAAAAAGACAGGGTTTTTTATTGTTTCAGTTGATATACTAAATAAACTCCGCCCAGGTTTTGTGGGTATGATTGGCCCTAATGCAGTTAAAGAAGATCTTGCTATAACCTGCCTAAAGCCATTAAAAGACTATGAAAAAATTATAAAAACAGAGAATGAAGTTGATATCTTATGGGAGATAACATCAGAAATACTATCTAATTCTTCAGTTATTGATATTATTGAGAATAAATCTTCCAATGTCATCTCAAGAGATCCTCGTGTTTTGTGGGATAGAGTATCAGCTTTCTTTTTGGTCAATGGATTTTCATTTCCTATTGATTTAGACAAATTTCAAGATGGTTTGAAGCAAAGATATATTGAGCGAGATGGCATGTATTTTACTCTCGAGCAAGCACATGAATATGATGATTTAAGAGCCAAGCTTCCAAACTATGTTCAGCTATCGTTGCTGATAACCAATGAAAGTGAAGGTATAGAGTGGCTAAGAAGTGAACTTATAAAACCATTAGCAGCTCAAGATATTCAGCCAAAATGGTTGAAGGCAATTGCTGCAGTTAGAAAATATGATATTCTCCCTGATTTAAGAGATATTTTGAATGAGAACTTTATTCAAAATTCTGACGGCAAATGGCGTGTACCAAATATGAATGAAGCTAAAGATAGGGAGACTGTTAGAAAAAAAACTTTACATAAAGAATTTGGCAATTATGTAATAGAAATTAACAAGCCAAAAACCAAAAGATTAAAAGAAGTTAGAGTGGAGGCGTTACGAG
>CAISOH010000284.1 GCA_903887005.1 uncultured Bacteroidota bacterium
AAGCAATTGAAAATTTGAAACAAAAATCAATTTTAAATATAAATTTTAAAAATGTAAAGAATACAAACATAAAATAAAATCACTCATAAAATTTATTCAGGAAAAATAAGTAGTTTTTAGAGATGCCCTCAAATCAATATACTCATTTAATGGCGCCGTCATAAACCATGGGATTACTGTTTTTCCGAAATCAGGAATTCAAAAAATATGTCTAAATTTACATTAGCAAATAATAATTAAATATGACACTTGCCTCAGCTAAAGAGATGCTACATGATTTTATAGATCATGCTGACGAAAAAAAAATATTTGAATTGTTGTCGTTGTTTGAAAATAGTTGTAACAAAGCCGGTAATTTATACGATGAAGCGACAATAAAGATGCTCCATGAAAGGAGTGCCGATTATTTGTCTGGTAAATCAAAAACTTTTACTCCCGAGGAATCAATGGACCGTATAAAGAAGCACCGGGAAAAAAATGGCAAAATTTAATTTACATATCAGTGACCGCGCTGAAGAAGACGTTATAAATGCAACTGACTATTACGACCAAATTAATCCGGATTTAGGCAATCGGTTTTTATCAGAATTACATGAAACCTATGATGTATTAAAAGCTAATCCTCAATTTTATTCTTATATTTCTTCAGATCCTTCCAATAAATTCAGGGATGTAAAACTGAAATCTTTTCCTTATCTTGTTATTTATGAA
Source organism: uncultured Bacteroidota bacterium (assembly GCA_903887005.1). Lineage (GTDB taxonomy): Bacteria > Bacteroidota > Bacteroidia > Chitinophagales > Chitinophagaceae > Nemorincola. The sequence continues at coordinate 712 of CAISOH010000284.1, forward strand.
ATCATAAATAACGATGTGTTCATTACTGCGGTAATGCATACCAACAGAAAGCCTTTTATTTCATGATGTTTTGGTTCTTATTCCGAAGAATAAACATTAGATGTCACTGGCAGGATTTATAGAAAGTTAATCACTTTTCCCTTTTAAAGAATATTTTTACCATTCCAAGACCTCCATATTTATGTTTAGAAATACCTGTATCGGACTACTTATTATTATCGCTTTTGGCGCCTGCCATTTCAACAGAAAGGCTAAAAATAATACTGAAAATAGTTTTGACACCCTGATGGTGAAAGATGTTCATACGCTGTCAAATGCCGATAGCATAGCTATGCAGCACTTAGACCTTGATATTAAGGTGGATATGGATAAAAAGCAGATTACCGGCTGCGCTGTGTGGACAATAAACAATTATAAATCGGCTAAACAACTGATACTGGATACTTACGATATGGCTATTGATAGTGTTTTTGTGGATGGTAAAAGCGTTTCTCATTCGCTTGATACACAGATAAAATTCTTAGGGAGCGCTTTACACATACCTATAGGCAACGGTACTAAATTGGTAAAGGTCTTTTATAAAACCGGCAGGAATGCCCGCGCCCTTCAATGGCTCGATTCGCAACAAACGCATGACAAGAAACATCCTTTTTTATATACGCAGTCAGAATCTATCTATGCCCGATCATGGATACCCTGTGCCGATGGCCCCGGCATAAGGTTTACCTATTCAGCGCATGTGACGGTACCTAAATGGCTTTTGGCGCTTATGAGCGCACTCAATCCTCAGGAAGTGAGTGCTGATGGGGTATATGATTTTAGTATGGACACACCCATACCTGCCTACCTTATGGCGCTGGCTGTGGGAGATATTGCTTTTAAAGGTATTGATGAGCGCACAGGAGTATATGCAGAGCCGGGTATGATAGAAAAAGCCCGTTATGAATTTGAAGATGTAGGTAAAATGGTGAATACTGCTGAACAATTGTATGGACATTACCGTTGGGGCAGGTATGATGTGCTGGTGTTGCCTCCCGGCTTCCCGATTGGTGGTATGGAAAATCCAAGGCTTACATTTTGTACGCCTACTGTGATTGCCGGTGACCGTTCCTTAGTCAGCCTCATCGCCCACGAACTGGCGCATAGCTGGAGTGGCAATCTTGTTACAAACGCTACCTGGGATGACTTTTGGCTCAATGAAGGCTTCACTAACTATTTTGAACGGCGGATAATGGAGCAGATGATGGGTATTGGATATTCTGACATGCTCTGGGAACTTGGGTACCAGGACCTTGTTGACAATGTAAAGGAGCTTGGTGCAACAAGCAAAGATACCTGGCTGAAGCTGGATCTAAAGGGCCGGGACCCTGATGACGGACTTACTGATATTCCCTATGAAAAAGGGTCTCATTTTCTGAAATTAATAGAGAATACCGTTGGCAGAGAAAGGTTTGACCGTTTCCTTGCTACTTATTTTGAAACCCATGCTTTTAAAACCATCACTACCGAGGCATTTCTGAATTATATGGATACAACTCTGTTAAAAGATGATCCTGAACAGAAAAAAATGATAGACATAGATGCATGGGTATATGGGCCGGGCATACCAGCCAATTGCCCCCGCGCAGGACAGGAACGTTTTCTGAGAGTAGATGGAGAACGTGATAAGTTTTTGAAAGGAACGCCACCCGCAACATTAACCACGCTTGAGTGGACCACCCATGAATGGCTGCAATTTCTGCGAAAAATGCCTGCTGACTTATCTGCTTTGCAAATGAAAAAATTAGATGATGCATTCATGTTCAGGAATAGCGGTAACAGTGAGATAGCGGATTTGTGGTTTATCATGTCGGTAAGGGCCAATTATAGCGCTCCATACCCTAAAATGGAGCAATTTTTGAGTAGTGTCGGAAGGCGTAAATTCCTGGAACCGTTGTATGGCGAAATGATGAAAACCCCTAAAAACGCTGAAATGGCAAAGCGGCTTTATGAAAAATACCGGCAGAATTATCATCCGCTGGCACAGGAGAGTTTGGATAAGATGGTGTTGAAGAAGGGGTAGGTGGGTAGCACAGAGGTGTAGTCTAATAATAAAAAAAATAAAATAAGATTATGCAATTGATTTACTTTGCCCCATCGGGGCTGTCTGTTTGTAGTAACAACAAATACAATATGCTATGCCCCATCGGGGCTATCCAATAATAACATATACAAGCAACGCAGGAAATGAATAAATTAGTCAAAATTTCCTGCAATGGCTAATACATATACTCAGCTTTATATTCAATGCATCTTCGCGCCAAAATTCAGGGCAGCTATGCTGCAACCTCAATGGGACGAACGTTTACGAACATACATTTCTACTATTGCCAAAACAAATGGACACAAGGTTATCGCTATTAATAACATGCCGGATCATCTTCATCTTTTTGTAGGATTAAATCCGAAACAATCTATTTCGGAAATGATGAGAATTATTAAGGGTGATTCTTCGGAATGGATAAACAATGAGAAACTAACCGGGCGTAAATTTCAATGGCAGGAAGGGTATGGCGCATTTAGTTATTCGCGGTCACAGTTAGATGCTGTCGCAAAGTATGTTATGAACCAGCGGGAACATCACAGAAAAATTACGTTTCTTGATGAATATAAAAACATGCTTGAAAAATTTGAGGTAGAATACGATGAACGTTATATTTTTAAATTACCGGAAGATTGGTAGTGTTGAATTGGATAGCCCTTACCGGGCATAACATAATTTGTATTTGTTCTTGCTACAAACAGATAGCCCCATCCGGGGCACAACATGAACTGTGTTTTTGAGTAGTGCCATATGAGAAAGGGATTGAATTCAGTAGTCTATTGATTTTATCGCAAACGGTTTTGTCCGTTTTTTGCCATTCTGTATATTGTTCAAAAGCGACGGGGGTGAATCGTATGTCTCTCATGCTTCTGGAATTATTACAGGAATAAATTCACCGTTTTTATCCTGTGCAATGGACTTCAACAGCATTTCTTTATTGGCTGGATTATCCATTAAAAAGCTGTTTCGTCCTTTTCTTCTTCTACTGTAATAACAATAGGTTTGCCTTTAAATGCCGCTTTTATTGATTTCAGCAAGTCAGCATTAATTTCAACCGCCGAATTAAAATGATATGTAGTATACATAAAAAATATTTTAAGAGTCTCTGTAATACAAAATTAAGCAATTCTTTGAGCTAAATCCCAGTTCGTCTTCTGTTTCATTTATTAATATAACCATCAGATTATATGCTATCGGGACTATTGCTAACTATCAACGACATCTGACTCAATCTATAAACCAAATAACTCCCGTACACCACCGTAGCTGTGTACCAGATCGCTAATATCTTAGAAGCGTATATTATCTTATAATGCACTACCGGCAGGTATTCGGGAAAGCACTTGTCTAAGCTCAGGAAGTAAGGTATAGACGCCAGTATGTATAGTTTATAGTTTTTGGATACCACTCCATAAAAGAAAAAGAAAATGATAATGGGGTGTGCATACCGCTCATGCATCTGGCTGTTGAAATAAAAGAAATACAGGCAGAGCATACCGGTTGATAAAAATAATAGCTGGTAGGTAAATTCATCAAAAGGAAGTTTGTTTTTCCTCAAAGCCCATATTCTTTTTGCAAGTGGGGTTAATACTGCTACGCCCGAAATGGCGAACATCATTAACCCTATAGTCTTGTAGGAATGCAGGAAATAAACATCGGTGTCCCTGACATAATAGGGATTACTTTTTGTAATGAGGTACCAGATATTAAAGGCGCAGATAGAGAGTTTGTCATACAAGCCTACAGTATGTGCCGCTATATTTAATAATTTACCAACCCCTCCATAACTAATGAATGGCAGCAGGAGTAAAAACTGTAAACAAATAACCCCCGCTATGGCAACTAATATTGTTTTGAATTTTCTCAAACTGAACAATAATACAATTGCCATAATGGGTAAAAACTCTATTGCCTGTTGCTTGGTGTTCAGGGCTAACAGATATAACAATATGCCTGTGACAGGATAAAAAACACTGGTAATAATTGCCAGGAATGCGAGGTTGGTATATATGCTGTCAATTTGCCCCCAAACCATTGAATTGAAAACATATGCTATGTTCAATAACAGGAATAAATAAGGGATTTTAAAAGAAAGTATCTTTTGCCGGAAGCCGCACAAAACAATTATTGGCAGAAAATCGAAGCAAACAAACAGTATTTTTATATTGTTTATGTTGCTGATGATATTAGCCTCAGTGACTTGCAACAGGTCGTAAAAATATAATCCATAGACATAAACCGGAAAGTAATTGATGGATGAATTATAGGTATTTGCCAAACCATGCCGGTGAATAATCAGCGCCCATTCACGCCAGAAGCCCATATCATAGTCCATATAAGCCCGTGGCAATATAAAAAGATACAATGCAAAAAGCATCAGTATCTCAATACGTGTTTTTTTGAGGCTGTTGTCCATGAATAAAATAGAAAAGTACGAATTACCAAGTTCAGAGCCTGCTTCCCCAGGCTTTTTTCCGAAGCTTTTTCAATGAAATATTTTTACCTTTCCAAATACCTGCTAATGCAGTTACATCAGGGTTTTTAGAAAAAACGATAGGTAATGAAATACTTTTAGAGCTTTTAACAGTTATTTCCGGCATAGTATGCTCTGTTTTTGTTGGTACAAATATACTTTTTCTTATGGCCTATTAGAGAATCACATCAATAGGTTGTTAGTATTCAGTGATTGTTTTTTATTTTCGTGTTCTATGGAATACAGAATTTAAAATTAGCCTGAGGTGCTTAAGTAATCAATCAATCAGAAAGTTTAACTGAGACTTTACAAATAATCCTTCATCTTGCATTAGCGACAGGTCATAAAAGCCAAATAATAATATAATTTGGATTTAGCCCAATAATATTTGAATGGACTGAAAAACCAGTTTATATATCAAGACGAACTTTAATCTAAGATGATTCTTTTGTAAAGTACACTTCTTATTTTATTGCCTTGAGCTACGGTTTTTGTAGAAGGTATTATATCCATAGAAGTAATCAAAAAGGCGTTGTCATCTCTAAATTTTAACATGCCAGAAAAATTATAAAAATCCGGATTCGATGTTATTGTTAAATGATTCAGTACATCATCATAAGTTATAGTCAAGGGGCTATTTTTTTGATAATCAGATTTATTTTTAAAATAAACCACGGGAGCGATATATTTAATTTCATTTCCAGATATTTCAAACGTGTTTCTATCTTCCTCGCACATCCATTTACCTTGAAGCTTTTCAATGGCTGATATAATCAATTCGTCAGTATTATTTGGCATAATCTATATTTTAATTACAAAGATACAATTACTCCATAGCTTCCCATACTCTTTCCTAACAATTTAATTTTTTAAATTCAGCTAAAGTTCAACGGGTGCGAACAGGTGCAGTAGTAACTCTATTTAGCCAAGAACATTCTAACCGTATACCTACTGTTTAACGATGCAGAAAACATCTTTACATTTTTAAGCTTTTGCAAGTTGCATCGTTAACCTGCCCGTATGTTATGAACCCAAAGGAGAAAATATTTGCAGGAGGTTTATAAAAGATTGTACTTTTAAGATTGATTAAAAACAAAAAAATAAAAACGTAAAACAATTAAAGATTATTTAAGATAGTCGTATAATAACATAGTGTTGCTCGTATAGAATCGCCAAAATTCAAATTTCCGAAGCAATGCAATGGATGTAGTACGCCGATAAGGCGTAACTGTGTCTTTTGCTTCGGAGGGCTTTGGCGAGCCTTATATGAGCGGAGGAATTTCAGTTACTCTATTTTTTTGCTCATTTGTAAAGAAGAAATGACATGAATTCAATAGAAAATTTGGATAGAAATATTCAAGAAATATTTAGTTGGTTAAGAGACAACCCTGATATTGAATTATTTCCTTCTCAAAAAGAGCAGTTAAAATGTATTATCAATCAGATTATTATGGGATTGGGATATTGGGATTGGATTAAACCCCCATTTCACAAATATATCGATAGGAGCAAAAGAAATGAGTTTACAATTTTTATTTTACAGTTAGCAGATTGGTCAAAAGATAATTATGGAATTGATGTAGGTAGGGTAAAAAGTAGGTTATCAAATCTTAGAGATTTGATAAATGATAGAGAAGTTATGACAGATGACGATGAGCGTACAGCACTGTTTGTATTACAAGAAAAAATGAACGCAATGAAAAAACTAAATAGAAGTTCACAAGAAAAATTAATTCAAGAGGAGAATACTCGGAATATGATAATTCAAAATAATTGGATAGAAGATATTGAACAAAAGCGTACAACACAGTTTACGTCACGAGAAAAACTGGAAGCAATTAACAAAAATAATTTAGAAATTAAAGAGAAAGGTCAGAATACTAATAAAGAAAAACAAATTGCTCAGTTAGATAAACGTACCCCATGCCTCTACAATGGAGTTGATTACTCGGGTTTCCACCCAGAGCTTAGGGAAATGATTAGGAAAATACATTTAGAAAAAATTCTCAAAATTGAAAGTAAAGGAAAGAGTTTAAATATAAAAAATAAAGTAGAAAAGAAAGTAGTACCTACAACACCCCAAGAATGGTTAAATATAAAAAAGCAGTTTAATGTTGCAAAATCACAAGGAAAATATAATTGTGAAAAATGTGGAATCCCGTTAAAAGTAGAGAATATTGAAAGACATAAAAATAGATGCCCAGCAATAAATAAAAATGGCAATAAAAAACCTGTAGAAAATAGGTTAATAAAAGGTCAAAATAAGCCAATGCAAACTAATAATCATTCTATTAATTCAACTATTCAAAAACCTATTATAAATACAGATATTGAAACTTTTGATAGCAAGAGAGATTATATTGAAGAAAGAAAATTAGATGCTTCAAGGGATTTTTATCAATTTAGAGAACAAGGAAGATATGGTTCTCATTCAGTTCATGATGATATGGGAGATGAAGCTAATCCTTAATAATGATTCATATATAAATCATAATGAAAAATCTATTTATCATTTTCTTATCAAGTTGGATTTAGTAAACCTCTATAGCAGCATCTTTTAACAATAGGGGCAATTACTATTTTAGTATCTAAATAAAATGAAATGAAAAAAAATGTTCTACAAAAATATGAATCTTTATTTGCTCAAGAACCTAATATGCCAAAGGGTTTACTTAGCGAATTCAGAAAATTCCTAATCAGTCAAATTATTAAAAATAATGGCAAATTTACTTATGGGCACCTCTAAAAACTAAAGTTAGTAATATTTAATATAAATT
>CAISOH010000285.1 GCA_903887005.1 uncultured Bacteroidota bacterium
CAAAATTCAAAATTCAAAATTCAAAATTCAAAATTCAAAATTCAAAATTCAAAATTCAAAATTCAAAATTCAAAATTCAAAATTCAAAATTCAAAATTCAAAATTCAAAATTGTATGCTGCGAAAAACAGGAATAGCCAAAATCTTTTTAGTATCTCTCAAGAAATTTTCCATTTGTGAAATAATAATGCCCATAAACTATTGTCTATGGGCATTATTAATCTCTAACTAAACTTAGCTTTCAATGTAACAGGGTTAACTTTTCACTCCATTTTCCTTTTGTTGTTGTGGCATTCAGTAAGTAAATACCAGGTGGTGCGTCTAATTGTATATTGAGAGGCGTATTGGTGGTCATTTTTAATTCTTTCACTTTTACACCTACAATATTGGTAATAGTAACAAATGCCTGTTCATCATCAGATGAGGATATGAATATGTTGAATACTCCGTCGTTAGGGTTGGGATAAACCTTAAGTCCATTTTCTGCCGCACCACTTGCAACATTTACACCGGCGGGGCAAGCGACTGTTACTGTTTTTTGTGCCGCGTCTGTTGTTGTTGTATATGTAATAGTGGCCGTGCCAGCCGCAACACCCGTAACTATTCCGGTAGATGGGCCTACTGTAACAACAGTGGCGCTGGTACTCCATACGCCGCCCGGGGTTGCATCACTTAATGTAGTAGTGAAACCTTTGCAAAATGGAGTTGTACCGCCGATAATTAATATGGAAGGTAAAGGAGTTGTCTTTCTGATACGTTGATTATTGGCATCGGCAATATACATATTATTAGTGGCGTCAAAAGCTATGCCATAAGGAGTATTTATTTCAGATGCAGTGGCTGGGCCTCCATCTCCGAAGAAAGCCGGTGTACCGTTGCCTGCAACGGTAGTAATAATGAATGATGATCCGCTGATCCTGCGAATGCGGTTATTGCCGGCGTCTGCAAAAAATATGTTTCCTGTAGCATCAACAGCCACACCCCTCAATGTATTTGAAAGTTTTGCAGATCCTGCGGCCAGTCCATCCCCGCTGAAACCTGACGTACCGATACCCGCTAATGTATATATTGTTCCACTGCTGATTACATACCTGACTTTAGCATTGCCTGAATCAGAAATATATAGAGTGCCCGCAGCGTCAACTGCTACACCATATGGCCCTCTGAAAGTTGCCGTTGTTGCTGCTAAGCCATCTCCTGACGAACCCGTTAGTCCGGTTCCGGCAAAAGTGGAAATAACACCAGCGGTATTTACTTTGCGTATTCGGTTATTGCCATTATCTGCAATATAAACATTGCCAGTGGCGTCAACTGCAACACCTGTTGGTTGATTTATTGGAGTTGTTGATGCCGGAGTACCATCGGTCGTGTAAGTTCCGGTTCCGGTACCTGCAAAGGTGCTGATCACACCTGTTGATGCAGTTACTTTGCGGATCCTGTTACCTGAATAATCCGCTATATATAAATTTCCGGCCGCATCAGCAGCAACAGCTACAGGTAAAACTAATCCCGCAGCAGATGCCGCCGTTCCGTCTCCGGAATAAGCAGAAGAACCAATACCAGCCACAGAATAGAGCATTCCTGATGAACTTGCCATACGAACGCGAAAGTTACTGGCATCAGCAAAGTATAAATTTCCACTGCCATCTGTACAAACACCAAATGGGTTGCGTACTTCCACTGTCCCGGCTGTTGCGGGTCCTCCATCCCCTATGTAACCGGCAGTTCCGTTTCCGACATAGGTTGATATGGTTTGTGCGTGTGCAGTGTAAGAGCCAATTGCAAAAATGGCTGAGAATAAAAAGTAAAAACTGTTTCTCATAAATTGAAAAGTTGATTAAATAAAGGTTAGTAATACCGTGGATAAGGGAATAAGACCTACGAAATAAAATAAAGGTTGGGTAAGATTTTTCAGATGAAACGGAAGTGAAAATCGAATTATTAATAGTTAATTAGTGGACTTAATTAATAAAACTTTCAGGTTATTATCTATTGGGAATTAATATTTTTTTTGTTAACGCAGGGAGGAGGAAAAATTTTTATGCTGGAATTTGGAATTATGGTTTCCTGATTATTAACTTAACCAGGGGCAATCCTGCTGTACAGTTAGTTTTTTATACCCATATTTTTATTGGCGATCCATGTTTTGTATTTTAAAAAAATCTTTTAAAAATGTAAGTAATTTTCGGACTTGTATCAATTTTTATCAAAATAATATATAAATAAATTAAAATCTGTTAGTGTGCAATAAAGCAGACAAATTCCATTAATAATAAGAATTTTCCACTAATAAAAACCTAATTTTGCCGCGTTTTAATATCATAGCATTAAAATTGAGCCCATGAGCTCCCGATTGCTATCGGGAAGTAATTGAGCTATTATTAAATATACACCATGGGCTTATTCGATAAACTATTTAAACGCAATAAAGAACAGACCGAACAAAAAGAGGCGCTCGACGAGGGACTGAAAAAAACCAAGGAAGGTTTTTTTACAAAGCTCACCAAGGCTATTGCGGGCAAAGACAAGGTTGACGAAGAGGTCTTGGATGAAGTGGAAAATGCGCTCATCAGCGCTGATGTTGGCGTTGAAACTACAGTTGCCATCATTCAGCGGATAGAAGACCGTGTGGCTAAAGATAAGTACCTAGGCACCTCAGAGCTCAACCGCATACTACAGGAAGAGATCATGGGCATGCTTACAGCGGCGCCATCCAATGAATTCGCTACGTTTGATGTGCCTGTGGGTAAAAAGCCTTATGTAATTTTGGTAGTTGGTGTAAACGGTGTAGGTAAAACAACCACCATAGGTAAACTGGCACATAATTTCAAGAAGAATGGCAAGAGTGTGTTGCTTGGTGCTGCGGATACCTTCCGCGCGGCTGCGGTGGACCAGCTTACCATCTGGAGCGAGCGGGTAGGTGTACCCATAGTGAAGAAGGAAATGGGCAGCGACCCAAGTTCCGTGGCTTATGACAGTGTGGAGAGCGGTATAAGCCGCCAGTGTGATGTAGTGATTATAGATACCGCCGGCCGCCTTCACAACAAGGCTTACCTGATGGATGAATTGGGCAAGATACACCGTGTAATCAAAAAGAAAATGCCGGATGCTCCGCATGAAGTATTGCTGGTATTGGATGGCAGCACGGGGCAGAATGCAATAGAACAGGCAAAACATTTCACAGCAGCCACCAAGGTCACCGCCATAGCCATCACCAAGCTCGATGGTACCGCCAAGGGTGGGGTAGTACTAGCAATCGCCAACCAGTTCAAGATACCGGTAAAGTATATAGGCGTAGGCGAAAAAATGGAAGACCTTCAGATATTCAATAAAGAGGAGTTTGTGGATAGTTTGTTTACCTTAAACCCCTGACCCCTGAAGGGGAACCAGCTATTAAGCTTTGTTTCGAACTTTTGGGGTAGTATCTAATTTAGCTAAATTATTTTTTATGTTTAGTAATCACATATTCAAAGTGAGTTTATTTATGTTGATTAAAGTTTAAACAGTTGAGTCCTAAATCAAAGCCAAATAGATTGTCCCCCTTTAGGGGTCAGGGGTCAGACCTTAGGCAGATACCGGGTGTTGGTAAATCCATCGCTAATGATCTGTTGAGGATAGGTATTGCAAGTGTAAGTGAACTTAAAGGCAAAGACCCTCAAAAATTATATGAGCAATCGAACCATTTAGCAGGGATGGTACAGGACCGTTGCCTGTTGTATGTATTCCGTGGAGCAGTTTATTATGCCGAAACACCAGAAGAAAAAAGAGAACCTGAGAAGCTGAAGTGGTGGAACTGGAAAACCCCTGCCCCCTGAAGGGGAACCAGCTATTTAGCTTCACTTTACTGCTCAACTTTTAAACTTTAATCAACATAGATAAACTCAATGAAAATCCCGGTTACCCAATGCAAAAAAAAAATGCTAAATTATTTTCCATCCCCGGAAATTCTGAACCCAAGCTAAATAGCTGGTTCCCCTTTAGGGGTCAGGGGTTTTTGATATTGATTGCTATTGTCATAGCAACAGTACAGCATGCCAATAAGACCACAGAACAGGGAAATAATATAGAAAAACTTGCAGCAGGAATGAAGGGTATAAAAGAACACCTGCCTCCCAATTCAAGCATTACCCTTAAAATGCCGGAAGGCGCTCCCGATGCGGGTTACATGTGGTGGCGTTATATACTGGCACCGAGATATTGTTCTATTCATCCCAAAGAAAAGCTGGATACGGTATTGGCTATTTTAAATATTAACGCAAATGATAGTGTGGCAGGTAGTGTCACCGGAAACAGAAAAATCATTTATAGCAGTAATGACGGGCAATTCAAGTATTTTTTAACCTGTAACAATAAATAAATGCAAAGCGGAAGCCGTTATATTATAGCTACAGGTATCGGGACTTTAGGTCTTAGCCTGTTGTATTTTCTATCGCTTGTTTTGCATATACCTTTCTTTATTACGGTGCCGGTTATTTTCGTATGTGTTCTGTTTGTTTTCTGGTGGGTAGTGAAGGGAATAAAGCCAGTTGATAGTACGGTACAGCAACCGTTTTGGGCGTTGCTGGTATTGCTGTTATGTTTATTTCTTATAGTCGGAGGCGTTTTACCTGTTGCAGATAAATATGGCGGGTGGGACGCATGGGGCATCTGGAACCTACATGCGAAATACCTTGCGGATCCGGATAACTGGAAGAAGATGTTCCAGAACATATCTTTCGCACATCCTGATTATCCGTTGTATGTTCCTGCTGTAGTTGGATTTTTCTTGCGCTTGTTTTCTGAAAAATACCTGGAGATAATACCATTTATTTTCAGCTTCAGTATCATGCTTTTTATACCTGTATTGATCTATTTTGAAAATCTGCGGAAAAATATTGCTGTTGCCGCTATCATTTTTTTCCTTTTTGCACTTGATTCATCCTATCTTAAAAATGGCACATCACAATATGCCGATACGCCGCTGGCTTTCTTTTTTCTTTGCGCCTTCATTTGTCTCAGCTATGCTCATGAAGACCGTAAATATATAACGCTTTCTGCAGTCTGTTTAGGAGGTTGTATATGGGCCAAAAACGAAGGAAGTATCCTGGCCTTGCTGTTTATTGTATTTAATATGAAGCTGTTTTTTTCTCGAAAAAATATCAAAGCCTTTGCGGCAGGGATGGCAATCCCTTTGTTTTTCTTCCTGTTATTTAAAATTTGTTATGCGCCGGATGCGGCAATATTAAGTGGCCAGAATAAAGAAACATTCAACCAGCTATTTATCAAAGATCGCTATGACCTTGTATGGGATTATTTTAAAGATAATGTTGCTCATAAATTTTATTACGTTAAGATCTGTGTTTTTAATTATTTACTGCTATGTGTATTAGAGCGGAAGTGGCCGGATAAACAATTTTTACTGCTTGTATGCTGCGCGATAGCCTATACAATGGTTTATGTTCTTACTCCGGGTGGTATAGAATGGTTGTTAGGCACTTCGCAGGAACGGCTGATGCATCAGCTTATGCCGGCATTGATGTATGTGCTTTCACAAAGATTTGTAAGGGTGCAATTCTCATTGCCCAAGCAGGAGGTCCTTTAGTATAGCTATACCTTCAGTGGCAGGCTTTTCAATAGGGATAACATTTTTGTACCTGTTTACAGAAGGAATAGATTTGTCAATGACGTATTTTGTGACCTTTTCTTTTACATAATCCACAAGCCCGGCAGCCGGATATACAACCAGCGATGTTCCTATTAGCACAAAAATTTCCGCCTCGTACATAATGGGGATCGCTTCCTCAATCATAGGTACAGGTTCTTCGAACCACACCACATGTGGGCGGAACTGGCCGCCATCTTCGGCTTTGTCTCCGAGCTTTATATCTTTTTTGATCTTGTATAGTTTATTTGGGTTTTTATCGCTGCGCATCTTCAATATTTCGCCATGCAGGTGCAGTACTTTGGTGGAGCCTGCACGTTCATGCAGGTCGTCAATATTCTGGGTGATGATGTGTACATCGAAATGAGCTTCGAGTCCGGCAAGGGTTTTATGAGCGGCGTTGGGTTGCGCTGCCTGCACATCTTTTCTACGGAGATTATAAAAGTCGAGTACAAGTTGGGGGTTTTTGTACCATGCCCTGGGAGTGGCAACGTCTTCAATATTATACCCTTCCCACAATCCATCCGTGTCGCGGAAGGTTCGCAATCCGCTCTCCGCGCTGATTCCCGCGCCTGTGAGTACTACGAGTTTTTGTTTGGACATTTTTGGTGGAATTAAGAATTGGGAATTGGGAATTGGGATTGTTTTGAGATCTCTTGTATTGAAGACTTTTTTCTTTTTATGACAGGCTCCTTAATTATCTCTAAAATGCCCAATTCTTCTAATTCTTCTAAAAGCTTCAAAACCTTTGGGTTTATTAATTTAATTGTAACTGTCATTGTTTGCATTATATTTGAATTTACTTACCGATTAAGTGCTCTACAAGCGCCTTTCATTTTCCATACAATCGAAGTTAACTAAATTTTTCTTTTTGTACCTGTGAGAACTACAGGATTTTTTGTTTAGCTTTTTTTGTAGTCAAATCAGAGTAATCTTGATGTCTTGTAATCATCAATAAATTCCTGAAACTCCTGGCTGGTAATTATTTCCTGGTTTTTTAAATAAATCAGGCCATTAATGTAACTCTGTTCCAAAGTATAGTCATCAAATCGTGCATACTTATCTTTTAAATACTCTTTTGTTGTCAGTATTACTTCATCAATAAATTTTAGAACTACTGGTTCGTTTGGTATCATTCTGTAAAATACAAGATTTTGTTTTCCACCAGTTAAGTAAATATCATCCTGACCTTGTTTGAAATAAATCAACGCAGCTAAAATGAAGAACATTACGGAGATATAAACCAAGAAAAAAATGTCAATGTCATGCTTTACTATAGATACTATTAAAACTATAAACGGTATCAAAAAAAATATTCCAGAAGTAATTTTTCCCGGCTTAGTGTTATCTGCCTGATAGAGTTTATTAAATCCAAGGTCCTCTAGCCTGATTTCATATTTATTTATCTTTTTTAATGTTTTAAGTTCAACAATAACTCTATCATTATAAAGGAGAAATTTACGGTAATTTGTACCCCGCTTTTGAATAAATTCTTTTTTCAACATGAGCGACATAAAGGCTATACAGGCTGCATCATCTTCTCTTTCAGATTTTTCAGCATATCTGCGCTCATACCATCGAGATCAAAATCATTTTTCCAGCCCCAGTCGTTGCGGGCGGCGGTGTCGTCAATGCTTTTGGGCCAGCCGTCAGCAATTGCCTGGCGGAAGTCTGGATGGTAATCAATGGTAAAATCAGGAATGTGCTTTTGAATGGATGCTGCAATTTCTTTAGGCGAAAAACTCATTGCCGAAAGGTTGTAAGCCATGCGCGTTTTCAGTTTTTCAACGGGAGATTCCATAAGCTCTATGGTGCCGCGAATAGCGTCGTCCATGTACATCATAGGCAGGTACGTATTTTCAGACAGGAAGCAGGTGTATTTTTTGTTTTTTAAGGCTTCGTGGTATATTTCTACCGCATAATCAGTAGTGCCGCCGCCGGGTTCTGATTTCCAACTGATAAGGCCGGGATAGCGAAGGCTGCGCACATCAAGCCCCCAGCGCTGGTTGTAATACTGGCACCACAGTTCACCGGCATACTTGCTGATACCATAAACCGTACGTGGCTCTACTATTGTCTTTTGTGGTGTCTGCTCATTGGGTGTAGTTGGACCGAATACCGCGATAGAGCTTGGCCAGTAGATTTTTGTCAGTTTTTCCTGAACACCCAGATCTAATGTAGATATCAGGCTCTGCATATTTATTTCCCAGGCTTTGTGCGGCGCCTTCTCACCGGTGGCTGAAAGGAGCGCTGCCAGCAGGTATATCTGTGTGATACCTTCCTTCTTTACCAGTGCATGAGTACCATGGGCATCCATCACATTGAGTATTTCATAAGGTCCATGGTCTTTAAGCAAAGGATGGGCTTCTTTTATATCGGATGCAATAACATTATTATTGCCGTAAACTTTGCGTAGCGCCAGTGTCAGTTCTACGCCTATCTGTCCGCCTGCGCCTATAATGAGAATTTTTTCCGGTTTCATTTGTAAGTTAAAAGTCAAAGGTTAGAATCAAAAAGTGATTAACGATCTAAAATTAATAAATATTACTGGTTTTCTATAATCATATTAATAAACTGGTCAAACAAGTATCTTGAATCATGTGGCCCTGGAGTGGCTTCAGGATGGTATTGTACCGAAAATGCAGGTTTACCCTTTATCCTGATTCCTTCGATTGAACCGTCATTCAGGTTTATGTGTGTTACTTCCACATTCTTTGAATTTCTGATTGATTCAGGGTCAACGCCAAATCCATGATTTTGCGTGGTGATTTCTGATTTCCCGGTAATAATGTTTTTAACCGGATGGTTCAGGCCGCGGTGGCCGTGATGCATTTTAAAGGTAGCAATATCGTTTGCCCGTGCTAATAGCTGGTGTCCGAGGCAGATTCCAAAGAATGGTTTATTTGTAGCTAATATGTCTTTAACTGTTGTCACCGCATAATCCATTGAAGCAGGGTCGCCAGGTCCATTGGATATGAAATAGCCATGTGGTTCAAATTTCTTTAATTCCTCTATGCCCGTCTTAGCCGGAAATACTTTAATGTAGGCGTTGCGCCTTATCATGCATTCCAATATCATTTTCTTCACGCCATAATCCATCACAGCTATACGTATGGGTGCATTGGGATCACCTAAAGTATAAGCCGTTTTGGTAGATATTTGCGAAGAAAGTTCCAGCCCGGCCATATCGGGTACTTTCGCAAGCGCCGCTTTCAGGCTGGCTTCATCCTGGAGATCGGTAGAGATAACGCAGTTCATAGCGCCCTTGCTGCGGATGTGCTGCACCAATGCACGGGTGTCCACATCGTAGATAGCTACCAGTTTGTTTTTTATCAGGTAATCTTCCAGGCTGTCGTTGGCTGTCATCCGGGAATAGCGGTACGAAATATTCTTGCAAATCAGCCCGCTGATTTTTATAGAATCGCTTTCTACATCTTCATCTTTTACGCCATAATTACCTACGTAGGCATTGTTCATAATAAGCACCTGGCCGGTATAGGAAGGGTCTGTAAACACTTCCTGGTAGCCCGTCATGCCGGTATTAAAACATATTTCGCCACCAGCGGTGCCTTTGGCGCCAAAAGATTTTCCTTTAAAGAGGGAGCCATCCTCAAGCAGTAACCAGGCGTTAGAATCTGTGTGTGTTGAAGTCATTGAAAAAACAAATTGTGCAAATGTAAGTTTAATTAGGTAATGTGGTATTGTGGAAATGTGAAAATATGGAAATGCGAAAATATATAAATGCGGAAATGTGAAAATGTGAAAATGTGGAAATGTGAAAATGCGGAAATGTGGAAAATGTGAAAATGGTATTTTTTGATTTTAAATAAAAAATAAATATTCAAATGGCATTGGGAAATAGAAAATATACTTAATCCGGATAAAAAATCCGGATGGATGGAAACAGGGGTAAAATGCATGGACCCACATTAAAAAACTCCTTAATTCTACTTTAACAGGTTAAAAATAATAAGAAAAATCGGATAAAAAGCTTGGTTGTTTCGTTTGATTGTTTTATATTTGTTATTCATAAAACAATATAAATCATACGATAAAACATAGCAAATGACAATTTCAGA
>CAISOH010000286.1 GCA_903887005.1 uncultured Bacteroidota bacterium
GGCTGGGAAGGCGTATAAATATTATATGACAACATTTGGCAAGGAAATAATCAACTGTTCGCAAAAAGTCATAAACATGGTTATGGTTCCAGACTTAGCTAAAGCAGCTTAAATATTCTGCCCAAAAGTGCAAAGATTTTACTTTTAAGGTACTAAATTATTAACAATAGTACCCCAAGTGCTATAATTTATCTGGTAACCTCCTGCTGCCGAAGAGTTTAAATCCCGTACTAATATGTTTGGGTGATGGCTGGTATCTTTAAATCGGCTATAACCAACTATTAAATTAAATCCATCTGGACGAAGCACACCCTCGCTTTGTCTGATTGTCAGCAGGTAGGCCAGAACATTGGAATTTTTCAATAATTCTTCGTAAAAGTTTATTCTCTTTAAAAACTTTGCCTGGTCATGAGCTGATTTATGTAGTTCTTTATTGGGTTTTTTCTGTGGCATATCATTAAAATTGATTTTAAAAAACAATAATTATATCTATAAAAACCAGTATTTTTGTTATAAATGGAGATTAATGAAAAAAATTATACTGTTTATAGTGCTTTTAATTGTTACACACATAGCAAAAGCTCAAGATAAATTCATTGGTAGTTGGTATCTTAAAGATACTGCTGATTATAACGATTATTTAAAAGTTAATAAAAATACTTCTGAATTCCTTGTAATGATTAATCAACTTAGTTTAAAATGTAAAAATAAATATCACAGCGATACATTATATCTATATGTAATGAAGAGAGATTGCGGACGACTTTTTTTTCCTGGATCAGATGTTAATCTACCGAAAATTAATAGCCTCTTTGCGAAATGTTACATAAAAGATAAAATGCTTCATATAATATATACACAGAAAATTTTCATAGACAACGTAAATAAATTCAAATTAATCACGGTCATGTATAGGCGATAAATTTTTGCCAGAAGGTTGTTTTCCGGGCTTTAGATTTGACAACTCTTTTTTAAAGTTGTCAAATCGCTTTCCCATATCATCATTTTTTTGGTAAAAATAAAGTCCCCCTTCTTTTCAATTAGATGGAGTTGAGATTTATCTTCATTCTTCTTCATCCTGCTTTCTGATATACTGAAGGTGTGCAATCTTTTGTGCAAATGCTTCATCGCTCAAGGAATGATGATCAAGCCCCGGTAAATAATATTCGAGTAATGTTTCAAGATAGCCTACGGAGTCGTATGCCGGGCCGCCACACGACTCCGCTATAAGTTTACCAGTTTAGCCTTTTTTCCGTCCAGCTTAACTTTCAATTCCTGGCTTACACCTATAAACATCTGGTCATCTTTAAGAATTTCATCACTTCCGCCAATGAACGTAATATTTGCAAGTTCTTCAAAAATATCCAGGGCTTTATCTCTGTCAGCTTTGCTCATGGCACAGTTTAATTCATTTCTGCCCGGGTTTTTAAAATATGCTACATGGCCATCCACTTCAATAGCGTAAATGCCATACTTATGTTTAGCTTTCCATTCCGCTATCTGTGCATCGGAAGCCTGTCCCTTTAATTCAATGATATCCTTTTTCATAAAAATAATTTTTAAAAATTGTTTGTTTGATTAATGCTCAGCGTATCCAAGCTGAACTGGTAGTTGAAAACCTTGATCCGGCACTCCCCTTCAGGGGCAGGGGGTTTTATTCCGTTAATAATTTCATAAATACTATTGGCAAGGTTACATCCATATTCTTAGCGCCCTGATCCCAGCCTTTTTCAAAATCTTTAACTTCCACACTTACAAGTGTATCTGTTTGTAATGGACGGGTACCTTTTGGTTTGTAAGTAATTACGATATCAAACTGCATGTCCAGGATGTCATCCCCTCCGGCCGCAATAGCGGCCCGGTTCATATCGTCTATTGCTCCTTTCAGCACCTTGATTTGCCCTTCATAAGTGCGATTACCGCTTTGAATACTAATCGGTTCATCTCCGGCTGCGTGCACCCTAATCATCAAATCCGTTGGGATTGCAAGAACTTTATCAATCTGTTTGAAAAAGTATGGAGTATTGGTTGCCTGACATTCCGCCTTCAACTTACGCCCCCAGTTTGTATCGAATGGACGCCTGCCGGATCCGCTTTCACCGCCCTGAATAACCCAGTCAATTTGTCCCGGCTGTAGCCAAGGCAATAAAGTAATCTCTCCAAGCTGCGGCTCTACCGATAAGAACCTACTGCCATTGACCTGCAATAATTGTTCTATCAAGGTCATAGCTGTTAGCTGATTAACTGGTGATGTCCCGAACATCACATTTGCCGGAGGATTTGCTTTCCAGGATTCCGGAATCATCCTATTGATATTACTTGGACGCTTCGTTAATAGCAGAAACATAAGGTTTGGGTATAAGCCGTTATTTATGTTATCAAAGAACTTTTGCCTTAGATCTCCGGTATTGTAGCTCATCAGATTGCCTTTACTGTCAATGACCGGCATAGGTTTCTCAAATATATCCATCATACTGCCAACAAAGACCCTGTGTGATTCATTTGCCGCCTTCGCTTCTTTTTGGTATTTCAGTAAATCCTTCCATACTGATACTACTTGTTTTCTGGGCTTATCGTTGCCCCAGACATCATTGCCATATCTTTTTGATAATGCCGCTGCATAGCAGTGGTCGCAGCCTTCATGTACCTTAGTACATCCCCACCATAGGTTTGCTGTGTGGTGTGTCCATTCAATTTTAGAATCTTGTGCCATATAATTTTTGTGAGCCATTATTTTCAAGCTCGCTTATCATATTTCCAAAGTGGCAGAAGTTTAATATTTATTTATTCGGACTGTGTTATTGGTTTTTACTTCTGGCTGTTTAGCAATGGTATGGATAACAAATTCCAATTGGGCACGCCACATTTATCGGCAAAGTATATTATTATCTACCAAGATGCCATATTTATACATAATGCACAATCAATTGATAAACAATGTATTGGTTATACAAATAGGTGTTTTTATTTCACCAAAGCTGGACAATTATTAGTACCTTCATTTTAATGAAAACGGTGGGAATAATGTAACAGGTTTTTCCGCCACTATGGTAAATAAACATAATGTCAAGCTTCCGACTATAAACGAAGCAGAACAAAGGTTAAGTAGATTTATATCTAAACTTAACCAGACAATTAATAGTGAAAGAGTATCCCCAAGATACATTTATGTATTAGAGTTTTTATATCCAAAACGATATACCGGGCCAAATGATAAGGTGCCAGATGATAAGGTGTTCAGAAGGGAGGTTTATGATAACCTTAAAGCGTTGATTAATGATGGGCTTGACAACTATGAAATTCCTTATCAAATTGCTGATACTGATGAACAGGTAAATTATTTTGATAGAATTAATAATGATGGTGAGTTAAGTCAAGATTATTGTGATTACTACAGAAAACAGGGTGCCCGATTATCAGATAAGCTAGTGGATATGGCATCTTATATGGTCTGTGATATGATTTGTAAGGGTATTGACTATTATTTTGACACTATCCGGATAAGAAGAACCACGGTTAAGCAACTTGAAAAGTTGAAGATTAAAGAAGCAAAGAACCAGTAATTAAATAATTAAAAAAAAGAGTAACCAATTTGGTTACTCTTTTTTTAATTGTGGCATCACCAATTGGTTTTTTATCATTGCATCACACAGAGCGGAGCGAACTAATCCCGGCTACTTTAGTTTCTCTACCATGATCTTCATCTCTATTATACGTATCTCAAGGTTTAGTCTTTTCCTTATGGTAGGATTATATTCATCGCTCAATTTCTTCCTGATAGCGTAAATCTGTTTACGTAAACAGGCAATTTTTTCAAGGTCATACGGCATCGGTAGATGTTATTTTTTTTGACAACCTGGTATTGTCTTTTACTGTCCTTTGCTTCACCAGATAATCAATGAAATCAATTACTGCAGGTTCCTTAATTCTACTTTAACAGGTTAAAAATAATAAGAAAAATCGGATAAAAAGCTTGGTTGTTTCGTTTGATTGTTTTATATTTGTTATTCATAAAACAATATAAATCATACGATAAAACATAGCAAATGACAATTTCAGA
>CAISOH010000287.1 GCA_903887005.1 uncultured Bacteroidota bacterium
ATCTACAGATGATATAATTGAATGGGATGTATTAAATTGGTCTCAGTTAATTCATTATTGGAACCCAATATTGAAAATGCTCCCTAAGGATAGTAAAATTTTGGCTATTGGTGAACGCAATGGTGGGCTTTCATTGTGGTTGGCTTTAAATGGTTTCGAGGTAATTTGTTCAGATAGGGAAGGACCAACAAGTAAAGCAATTGAAATACATAAAAGATATAATGTTTTAGATAAAATTTCATATGTTAGTTATGATGTAGTTAATGATAACTTAGAGAATACCAAATACGATTTGATTATTGCAAAGTCTTTATTAGGAGGCCTTAAAATAAAATATGATGATGCAAGTACCCGTAATCCTAAGACCAGAGAACTTGCCATAAGAAATATTTATAGTATATTAAATCATGGAGGTTATGTATTATTTGCTGAGAATATGGAAGGTAGCTTTTTATTGAATTTGGTACGAAAAGCATTAGGTAAAAATAAAGGTTGGTATTATTTTTCCATTGATGATATGAGGCGTCTATTTAGTGAATTTTCAAATATAGAAATTAATACTTTTGGTATATTCCCTACAAATTATTCTAATAAGCGCCTAAATAGTATATTGTTTATTTTTAATAAATATTTGCTCGATTTTCTTCCAGATTCCTTTAAATATATTGGCTTTTTAAAAGCACAAAAATTATAAATTTGCAATGTATTTAAATAAATATTATAGTTTTAGCTTGAAAATAAAGTTTAAATGGTTGCATATAACTTTTACTTTTGTTACTTTTATTGCCAGATTATTGCTTCTGCGTTTATGAGTTATGAAAAGGGCATTAAACATCTTCAATAATAAACCTAAATACTAACACATGAATAAGTTAATTAACCTTGAACTTTTTGATACTAAAGTATTGGAAAGTCCGCATATGAATATACCATTTTCTCCACCATTTATTGATGAAGATATTGAAAATGAGGTGCTGGAATGCCTTCGAAGTGGTTGGATTACTACTGGTCCTAAAGTAAGGGATCTTGAATTATTATCTGCAGAGCTTGTAGGCGCAGAAAAGGCTGTTTGTGTAAATTCATGGACTTCCGGAGCTGCATTGGTATTAAAATGGTTGGGTATTGGCCCAGGTGATGAAGTGATTATTCCTGCTTATACATATTCCGCAACTGCCCTTGTAATATTACATGCAGGTGCTAAGCCGGTAATGGTTGATATTTTAGAAGACTTCACTATTGATCCTGAACAAATAAAAAAAGCAATAACGCCCGCTACTAAAGCTATTATAGCTGTGGACATTGCAGGATGGCCTTGCGAATATGAAGCTATTAATGCGATTATTTCTTCTTCTGAAGTAAGGAGTGGCTTCTTAGCAGGCAATGACATACAACATCAATTTGGCAGGCCCGTATTGATATCGGACGCAGCACATTCAATGGGAGCAATTTATAAAAATAAGCCTGCTGCTCTGGCATCCGATATTACCATCTTTTCATTACATGCAGTTAAAAATGTTACAACTGCTGAAGGTGGGATTATCTGTTTCAGTTTGCTAGCTCCATTTAGCAACACCGAAGTTTATAAATGGATGAAATTGAATTCTCTGAATGGACAAACTAAGGATGCTTTCACAAAGTCGCAAAGCGGCGGATGGCGTTACGATATTGTATCAATGGGTTTGAAAATAAATATGCCTGATGTGTGTGCTGCTATTGGATTAGCGCAAATAAAAAAATATCCTGGCTTGTTATTGCCCGAAAGGGAACGCGTATTTAAACACTATGCCTCTTTTTTTGCAGAAAAAGAATGGGCCATTATTCCTCCTTCAGACCAAAAAAGATGTAAATCCTCTTTTCATCTTTTCCCACTTCGGATCAAAAATATTTTCGAAAGCCAACGTGATGAAATAATCCAGAAAATGGCTGATGTTGGGGTGTCAACTAATGTGCATTTTATTCCGTTGCCAATGTTATCATTATTTAAAGAACTTGGTTATAAGATTGAAGATTACCCAATCACATACAAAAATTATGAATGTGAAATTTCTCTTCCTATTTATCCACAGCTTGACAATACACAATGCACTTATATTGAAAACCAGATTGAAAAAGCTTATAATGAAGTAGTATAATGACAAGATTCTTTGATGTTTTATTTTGCCTTTTTGGATTAATTATTTTAAGCCCGTTATTTATTGTACTTGCTATCATGGTAAAATTACATTCCCATGGCCCGTTTATTTATAAGCAAAAACGGGTTGGTAAAAATGGGAAAGAATTTTATTTGTATAAGATACGGTCTATGAGTAATGATGCAGATAAAAGAGGTTTGTTATTAACTGTAGGTCATAAGGATCCGCGTATTACAAATTTCGGTTATTATTTAAGAAGGTCTAAGTTAGATGAATTGCCACAACTTTGGAATGTTTTGAAAGGAGAAATGAGTATTGTAGGTCCTAGGCCGGAGGTTAAGAAATATGTTGATCTATATACTGATGAGCAAAAAAAAATACTTAGAGTCAGACCTGGTGTTACCGATGTTGCTTCAATAGAATATAAAAACGAAAATGCATTATTGGAAAAACAATGTGATCCGGAACGTTTTTATATAGAATATATAATGCCAAAAAAAATTGAAT
>CAISOH010000288.1 GCA_903887005.1 uncultured Bacteroidota bacterium
CTCTGGTGCCAGCAGAAAAGCACTTCATAATATCCGCAACCTGATCATAGCGGACATTTTCCTTACGATCACCATCTGTTTGTGCCTGCCCGATTAGATTCTCATGGTATTTTACCTCAATCCCTATGAATCCATGGCCACCTGTAGCGGTTTCACAGTCGATAAAAACATCAAACGCCGATCGATCACCAAGGTACCTCTTGTCTCTACGACCAGGTGAGTACTCAAACTCAATCGAATTCACTTTAATAAAACGGCCACCCGTTATCTCTTTAACAAGATCGGTAGCCAAGGGAATATCTGATTTCAGCTCCGCAAAAAGATTAAAACAAAGCGGCTGGCTTGAGAGCAAATTGTCGAAAATACGTGGCTTACCAAAGAGTTTACCATTACTGCCAGTCTGATTGCAGACTTCCTCCAACACAACCTGTTGAATCCCACCAGTAATGAAATTGGAGAGGTTATCCTTAGCCCATGGCATAGGAAGCCGAGAGCCTCGAAGGTGCGTTTTGCCTTCCGAATCACAGTATTCCTGGCATAAAAAACCCTGTTCTTCTCGCCAGATTGACTGAAGAATACGAGCGCTTCGCTGAAAGTCAGATTTATCAACCGACTCCTTAGCATGGAGAGCCTCTGCAAGCTGTGTTAAATTCATTACAAACCTTGATAAAATTTTTTGATCTTCTGAGCCTTCAGCATTCTAAGAGACCCGAAAAAATCCTCGTAATCTTGAAAAGTCATTCCAATACGACTCCCCTTGTCATCCCGATACGAAGTGAGAGATCTCTATTTTCTTCTCACAACCTCATATTCAATGTGACATTCCGATCATTTCTCATCATTAAGTTTCAGGTATCAACATAATTATTAAAGGCATACAGAGTATTGCGATAGGAGATTTAAATCAGCAAAACGATAAACAACATTTCACAGTATCTGAGCTATATGAATATGCTCAGCGATCAAAAAAATTTTATGCCAATAATCGTATAAATGAAACTTTCCGCCGTAAGCAGCGGGGAATTTAACCCTGAAAGATTAAAAAGTATTACCTCAATAACTATCTCATTAATAGATGGCACATTTCAATAAATGATAAGGTCTAATTGTTATAATTTTGCCAACACTAAACAAAAACTCTCGTTTATTTCGGCTTTTTCATCTCAAATACAAACAGGACACAACCTATTCGACTAAATTATCTTGTTCGATTAGAAAGGGAAAATGAGCTTAATAATAAAGGAAAAATATCAAGAAACTCAACGACAACAGCATCAAGCAAAGCGCTTAATTCCGGAGGAAAGTCTTTGTATTGATGAAATATAAAGTTTCTAATAGGATATAAATACTCATCGAAACCACATCCTTCTTTACGACTAATCTTAACTAAAAAGCTGTTACAAAGAGATTTTAAGTCATTCAGCGAATCATTTTTAGTGACCTTAGAATAAGTGTCTATCAATAAAGTAATTCGTTTTTTTTCTGACATATACTCCTGAATATCCCCAATTATATCTTTGGTTTTAGCTAAATCTTCTTTTGCCTCTATCAATTTTTCCACCAAAATATTTTGCTCATTCTTGTAAACAATTTCAATCAGAAGCTCAATAATCTGGTACAAATAAAAAAACTTAAATACCGCTTTCTTTTCATAAACGTATGAATGAAAAAGAAGGTCGTTAATTAACTTATAGTTATTAATATCCTCAGATATAGCCTCAATTTTTAGCACCTTACCAGTGGGATGATTCCCAATAAGGGTTATTTCATCTGGATTAAGAGTCCCTAATTGACTATACCCAAAACTGATCAATCCAGGATAAAGTCTTTCTATTTCAAATTTATCAAAATTTACTAACAGTTCTTTACTGACCACCAATACCACTGAAGATTCATGAAAAATATCAGAAAATGAAAATGCAACATCTTTTTGCAGTTTTTTATAATACACAGAATCGCCAATTAATTCTAGTGATTTATATGCACCAATGTATGCATATTTTAAGAAATGTGGATTGTCAGCAAAATTATGATCATTTGAATCCAATGAAATAATAGGTATAAGCCACCCTAGCCGAGCCCATGAAGAACGCTTATCTTTACAATGGACTTCAAATATATCACTTTCTTTTATATCTTTTTTTGCAAACAAGTAAACAAAGAAATCTTTATTTTTAAATGAATCATCTAATATAAGTGGCGTGGAAACAATAATATCATCCTTGTCATTACTTTTTAATATAAATTTCCCTCCAGAATATTCGGAATAATCATAATTAGCAATCTCGCCGTCTACATTAATTCTTACAACCACAAGAGTCTCCTTTATAATTACATGTTTTGAGCTTGATACTTTCTTAATGCAGTCTTAGATGAATTCAATAAATTCAAATACCCGTCTACATCTTTGTTAAAAAGTTCTCTAAAGAAAAGAGCAAAATATGTGCGTTGTGCATTACCAATTTTTTTACTATTATTTTTCAACCAAATCAACGAATTATTTATTTCTATTAAAAAATCGTATATATCATCTACGATTAAATCCTCAATAATAGTTATAACCTCATCTATACTTGACACTATTGAGTAGTCGATTAATTTCCCTATTGCAGCGCCAAAACCTGACATCGCTTGAGGTTTTTTGAAAATCTGAACCGCATTTTTCCCAAAAGGATTTCCATTTAACTGAATATATTCATCACCTATTTCTTTCTGTTCACAAAGTCTATCGACTTTAATAATATATGTATTAAGCGATTTTAAATATTCATCAAATAATTCAGTTGATTGATTTTCTTTTGAAAGTTTTTCTAGACTTTTTATATTTTCCACCACATCCGCCTTATCAATAGGCAATTCATCTCTATCAAGATAAGCATTAAACCCTTCGATAACATCCCTAAAATTATACTGACTTATTCCATTCGCAACTCGTCCTTCAGACTCTCGAATTAAATCAATATTATCAATACTTGTCGATCTATAATCCAAATAAAGCATTTCAATTTGTTGCCTAA
The DNA here is from genome assembly GCA_903887005.1 of uncultured Bacteroidota bacterium. Lineage (GTDB taxonomy): Bacteria > Bacteroidota > Bacteroidia > Chitinophagales > Chitinophagaceae > Nemorincola. The sequence continues at coordinate 3,018 of CAISOH010000288.1, forward strand.
GTGACATAGGCGTTTGACCAGTATTTAAAGTTAACATACGGTAAAGTATTCCTAAGCGGTTTAAGCCAACGTATATCTCTACCCTAATCATATTATCCATTAATTTCTTCAAATTAGCTTCATCCTTTTTCGATCTTAATTCATTCAAAAGCTCAAGTATTGTATATGTTCTTTGAAGACCATCAAGAATAACTAAATGATCTTTATTTCCAGTCAGCATAATCCAAAAGCTATCATTGCCTTGATGAAGATCAATCTCACTATTTGTAAGCGCCAAAACAATAGGAGGTATCACGCATTCTTTCAGTAAGTCTTCTTTTAGTAATGTATATATTGTTTTTGATGAGCGAACTCGCCTCCTTTGAAATTCATTTTTCTGAACGACATCTTTTACCAACTCTTCATACTCGCCGATATTCATTTCAACAAGAACATTTGTCGCATTAATTCTTGAGTCCATTAATTCAGAGACTTTTTTCATAATATTTTTTATAAAATTATTAGAAGATTTGACTATATATTGTTAATTACTTATTATTAAGTTATCGAATATTTGCAAAAATAATTACCAAAATATTTCTATAGCTATAGCGAAAATTGTTACAATTTAAATCTTATTTCTTGGTAATCTTCTTTTGTTATATTAAAAAATCCATATTTATTGAACCAATTTATTAAGATATTGATTCCGCAGTAAAATAATTATCCTATATATTCTTCCTTTTTTTATATACCCAAACCCATTTGATCTGAGTCTAATTTATTTCTTAACCTCTCTTTATTATCTATTTTTCCTTTCTTCTCCCACAGTCCATCGGCAACTTCCTGCTTGTGAATTTTGTGATTCAGCTCAAGCAGCCGCTTGAGTATTTCGCGACGGGCATCGGGGTGGATGGTATAGCGGACGCGGTCGTTTTCGGGGAGGTATTCTACTTCATAGAAATCGTGGCAGAGGTTGATGTCTGACCATCCGTAGGCTTCAAGGACTGCGTTGTCCATCTGGACGTGGAGGTCACGGAGTTTTAGAATGCCGGTAACGGCTTCGTTGAAGGGGATTGTGCTGGGTGTTTTTGCGAGGTGTTTGCGCAGGTGTGCAGCATCTTTTCCGTGAATTTTCTGAAAGGCTTTTTCATCCTCAAGTCGTTCTTCGTCTAGTGTCACCTGACGAAGTAATCGAGCATGGAAGAGGTTGTAGGTTTTGGTCAGACCGACTTGCATGGCAAGCATCAACTCTCTGCGATGTTCATGATATGTTTCACCTATATGTTCAAGTGGTTTTTTAAAAATGGAAATATTTTGACTGAATGGAAATATTTCAAATATATCTGTAGGTTGATATATTAGATCCGTTTTGAATCTTGTAGTGTATTTCCAGGCCCAGTTAATATGTATATTTGATTGTAGGACAGAGAAAAGCTCGTAACCATTAATAGCAAAAACCGTAAGATTTGCATTTAACACTTGACCGTTAGCAACAAATACAAAAGCGCCTGTTTTTGATGTTCGAGCAATAACCAGTGTTTTATCCAATGGTGCGATAGTTCGATATAGTGCTGGTCGTTTATCCGCATAAATCCACCATTTTTCCGGCAATGGTTTCCGTAAAGCGTATTCTCCAATAATATCATTACCCTTTTCATCCTTTTTCCATCGCTGCCGCTCCGGTTTTACAGTTTGATTGAGAATATCATAACAGTCAGGATATTCCTGCTTGCACTTTTCTTCAGGCCAGTCAAAAAAGTTTATCACCCAACGGATTGCAACTTGATTGGAATTGTTGTTGAGTTCATCGCCATTGAGGTACGGAAAAAGCACATCACTGTTTTTCGTATTTTTTCTTATCAGCGCCTGAGCTTCATGAGGCTCAAGAACGAAGCCTTTACCGAGAACAATACTACCCTGAAAACTCTTGCCTTCATTCTGTTTGAGCGGGTACGGATTACCAACTGTTGCTGAATCATCAAGATAGGGAGTGATAATACTCACCTCTTTATCTGCAAGGTAGAACTTTCCAGTCCATTTCTGCGTGGTGATGGTAACAAGTGCAACTTCAACGGCTGCGATACCAGGCCATTTCATGCTGCGGACAGCATGGTTGATAGAACCTCCCTGTCTTACAATAACATCAAGGCCACCTTCACGTGCATCTCCCTGTGCGATGGTATTAGTAGAGATCAGCGACTGAAATCCCTTTTCCCTGATGAGCGTAAAGATGCGACGAAAGAAGTATGTGACCAGATCAACAGCTCCAATTGGAGTGAAGGCATGTTTTAGGTATTCAAGGTAAGCGTTTCCATAGGTACCGCTCAACTTTCGATTACCAAGAAACGGCGGATTCCCAAGAATCACATCAAACCCTGTATTTGCAAGCCCATCACCCTTGGACTGCACCGCAAAAACCTCCGGAAATTCAAGGAACCAGTGAAAAAAGCGGTGAGAATCAGCTTGGTGAAAAACATCAACTTCAAGGGCGAATGGAACAGCTTGACCACCTCTGAGGTAACTGAAGTATGCTTTATCAGTCACGATAGACTCTCTATACTCATGCGTCTTTGGTACAAAAAACTGCATGACTTGCATGTCGGCAAGGAGCTTTAGAGTATGGAGCGCTTTGCCATGCTGAAGATTGCGATAGGCTTTCGCTTTGGCCTCAATCTCCTCTGGAGTGTGTTCGGGTAGAGCGTTGAAGGTTTGCAGCTGAATCATCAATTGCTCCATTTTCTGCATCACATCGTGGTTTGCACCGAGCATCAACTGCAACCCTAACGAACCGGTTTCAGC
>CAISOH010000289.1 GCA_903887005.1 uncultured Bacteroidota bacterium
AAGTACACCATCTTACTCGTTCTTTTTCCTTTCTACTTCGTTGTAAAAGTCTTTAAATAGCGCACTATTCGCAGATTTTACGCCTCGTATAAAAGAAATATAACTTCGCAATATGGTGTACTTTATTTAATCAACGTCACTTATCTAGCCGGATCGCCAGGCACTATTTGATAAAAAGAATAAATCTTTAAGGATGGAAAATAAATTTATAGTTAGTGCAGAGGGCAGCCAATATACGGTAATAGCTACTGCACCGCTGGAACAGAATACTTTTAAACGCATGATCTTTGAAGTGGAAGCGGCTGATGGTAAAAAATTTAGTTTCTTGTTTGACTATAAAACAGAGGACGAAAAATTGGCAGACATGAAAAAAATACCGGGTAGCGACCAGGAACAGTTGATCAGGTTTCTGATTGCCAAGCAGGTTTTGCTTAATATGGGTATTTTAACCCCATAGGCCAAAGCGATTGAGTATAAGTGTTATGGGATATCCTAATGTGCATACTGTATGCACGCTATACAAAATTCAGGAGCCTCCTTCGCTGAAAAAGCTGGCGGCTGAGAGCGATGCTGCTCCCTTTCTGATTTTTGTGCATTGGATAAAACATTGAAGCAGTTATGGAGGTTTTCTGAAGGATTTAAATCCTGCGCGAGGCTGTTGGTCAGAAGGTAAGACCAACAGCGGCGGGAAGTAGCTATAAAATGTCCGGCATGATTTTACGTGCTATGGCGAGACTTTCTTCTTCATTTAGTCCGATGATTGACACCCACCTGATTGTGTCGTCACAAACAACAACAACAACAAAGAGTACTGTGTTTTATTCATCATAAGCGTTTTAAAAAGGATAATATTGGTGATAGTTTACATTATATAAAATTAAACTTATTTAATTCCAATAAAACAGTTTAAACTAGAACTGCACCAATAAAATAACTGTATTAATATCCAGTATACCATGTATTAACCCCATCTGAAATTAAGTTGATTATGCCCCATGCACAAATATAAGATGGACCTGAAAGTCCATGATCATAAACCTTAAATGTTGATCCACTGCTTGTAAAAGTAACGCTGGGATTATATCCATTATTATTTATTGTAGTAAGATGAACAACTGTACCAGGACTATATGAGCTTGCCGGAGCAAGCGCCACGCTTACATTTGGAACATTGGTTGTCCAGTAAACACTATTAGTTTGATCAATAATTATTGCACGGACCCCAGGTGAACTACTATAATTATAAGACTGCGTAGAGGTAGTTAAAGCCAAAGTATTAACAGATATAGTACCCCCAATCGTACCCGCTATTGGCGTACCCCAGGTGCCATCGCCTCTTAAAAAAGTAGAGGAAGATGGTGTACCTGTCGCGCCGATCATTGCCGTCGTAATAACCCCACTGGCAATCGTGGGATTAGGATAGGTACCTGTAAGGTTGCCGCCTGCTGGTCCTGTTGCACCACCACCACCACCGCTCAGAGATGTCCATGCAGAGCCATTATAATAATAAAAACCAGACGTTCCATCAGTCTGGTAAACAAGTAACCCATTAGCGGGCGAACTGATACCAGTGCGTTGTGTGGTCGTCATGCGAGGCACCAGTATCCCCTGGGTGGTACTTGCTACATCAAGCATAGCAGATGCTGCTGCAGGAGAGCCTGTGGTGTTGTAGGATACTCCTTGTGCAAAGGAGATACTGGTAAACAAGGTCGCAATTAAGACCAATAGAAATACATTTCTCATGTTGTCGAATATAATTATATAGGTATAGGCACTTAGGTCGCAATATCAATCCTTTGATAACAAGCGTATTGGATCATTTTTGACCATTCTTTTTATAAGGGTATCAAAGATTACCCCCATTTTTTGTCTTCTGTTATATCTAAAGTGATATTCATC
>CAISOH010000290.1 GCA_903887005.1 uncultured Bacteroidota bacterium
ATTGCTTGATTTACAGTAACAAATATAATACAATAAATAAAAATAAATTGTTAAATTTATATTAAATATTACTAACTTTAGTTTTTAGAGGTGCCCTTAAGATAATTGCTAAACCCGAATGAGGTGGAACTAAATTCAGAACTCCTGATTCCTTCGCAGTTAAGGTGCGGTGGTTTTATAGATCAATCGAAGGTTTGTATCAGGAAAAATTTCATCTGTGGTGTTTAGGAAAGCTGCGAGCTGTTGCGCTGCTTTGTTAAACCTGGGTGCGGATAGTGTATGCAGGGTTATTGTTAGTGTGTTGTTTTGCATATCGGGAAGTATGTCTGCATTGTTCTGAATGATCTGTTTTACGACCATTCTTTTTTCTTCATCCTTGATTCCATATTCTGCCAGTAAATTAGCTATTGCTGTTTCTGCGCGGTAGCAAATCATCTTTATTATGTTCATCAGCATTTTGCTTTCAGGCTTGAGTTTATTATACCTGTTTTGTTCGGGCATATCTTTTAAGCTAATGCGGGCTGTTAGTCCTTTTCTTTGTTCAGCTATCTGAGCTTCGGCTTGCTGTTGTTGTTCTATTTTTTCTGTTAGTGCAATCAGTTTTTGTTCCAGTTGTGGCATTTGTTCAAGAGCAGTGTCAAAGCCTTGTTCTGTAAGGGTCAGGAAGTCAGCCCTGAGCCTTTTTGTTTTTTCTTTTTGTTTTTTAAGCTGGTGGGTTAGTTTTCTGTATTGAGGGTTAACTACCTGCTTTGTTTCGTCAATAGCTTCGATTCCAAATTCAATTATTTTATCAAAGTCATAATCTGCTTTCATATAGCGAAAGAAGTTTTCCTGGCACCATCTGCTAAACATACGCCCGGCTGCCTGGGCTGTGGTTATTTCGTTATTGTTGGTTATCACACTTGTCTGATGGCCACTGTCGGTAAGATGGCGTATTTCACGGAACTGTGTACCGCCGAGCGCCACTTTCTGTTCGCAGATATTCATGTTTACAACATGGTCTGATACAGTAACATCAACACTTTTGAATGACTCTTCCGGCCATTGGTCTTTTACATTTTTGCGATAGGTAAGGAACGCTATCCTGTATTTTTCCCATAGCCGGTTAAAAAAGGGCACATCGTAACCTTCCCGGTCAAAAATCAAGGTGCATACAGCAGGCTCCTGCTGATCATGTGTTTTTGTTTGCGGTGATATTGATGCAGCTGTGTTGATTTCTGTTTCAGACACTGTCTGCGGTGCGGGCAACAGGACAGTCTTTTGCATTTGCGGAATGATCTGATCTTCAATAGCCTGTTGCAGCTTCTCGGTCAGTTCTCCCATTACCACCATTACCGGTAATCCTTTTTCGTCATTGACCCAGTATTCAGTAGTAGCGCTCAGGCATAACTTCTGGCGGGATATAATTTCATGGAATTGGGGATTAGTAATTGGGAATTGGGATTGTGCTGACATAACCGGATATTTCAAAGTACCCTTGGCCTGTTTGCATCAAATAAGTGTCAGGAATGCTTTCCCCAGGTAATCAATAATATCACCTGCTATCATTGCCTCCTGCGATAATTCTTTTGCTGCCAGATCGCCGGCAAGACCATGAAGGTAAACTCCGAATATGGCCGCATCCTGCGGTTCATAGCCCTGCCCTATCAGCCCGGTGATAATACCTGTAAGCACATCTCCGGCACCGCCTGTTGCCATACCCGGATTGCCGGTCATGTTATACCAGCATTCGCCCTCCGGAGTAATAACAGCCGTATGGTGGCCTTTTAAGACTATGTTGATGTTGTAACGCATGGCCTGTATGCGCGCATGGTCAATTTGTATCATACTGTTAGTATTCTCTCCGAACAGCCGCGTAAATTCTTTTGGATGGGGCGTAAGCACGGAGCCTTTGGGCAGTTTTGCGAGCAGGTCGGGTTGCTTCGCTAACAGGTTCAGGGCATCGGCGTCTATTACAACAGGTTGCCTGCATTGGTCAATAAACATGGCAAGCGCGTGTGCCGCCTTATTATCTGTGCCCATACCCGGGCCAATGCCTATGGCATTCATTTTCTCCCATTCCTCAATTTTTTCAATGACATGTTCACCACTGGTACGGCACATTACTTCCGCAACTGCTGTTTGCAATATATGGTAGCCAGAACCGGGGATCAAAGCGGTAACTAATCCGGCCCCGGCACGCAATGCTGATTTGGCGCTGAGCGTGATGGCGCCCATTTTCCCATAGCTGCCACCTATCAGCAATACGCTGCCATAAGTGCCTTTGTGAGTAAAGGGATCCCTCGGGCGATAAATAGCCATAATATCGCCGGCATCTATGGTTTTGTATTGTGTGTTTGTAGCATGGATGAATGTCTGGTCGAGGCCAATATCAAGTATGTGTATTTTACCGGCAAACATACCTGATTCGGGATGCAGAAAACTGCGTTTATAAAACTGGAAGCTGAGCGTATCCTGTACTTTCAGTATTGCCGCATCTTTATCGGGAATAACATCAGCAGGCAGGCCGCTGGGAATATCTATCGCTATCTTTTTATTCTGAAGCTGGTTTATATGGTTAATAAAAGTAGCTATCCATCCCTCCGTTGGTCTGCTGAGACCTGTTCCGAGAATTGCATCTATTATAATAATATTCGGTGGAATATCTGTGATAAAAGTATCCGGAGATACAATACTGACGAGATCTTTACCTATGTTTTGCAGCCGTTGCAAATTTGACTGGCAGTCGGGCGATAGTTCTTTACTGAAGCGTAAAAGAAAAGCCTTTACACCATAGCCGCACTGGTATAGCTGACGTGTAATGGCAAGTCCATCGCCGCCATTATTGCCTGTTCCGCACAGCACAACAAATAATGTATCCTTGGGCAGATGCTCCTTGATCCATGTTACACATTTACCGGCAGCCCGCTCCATAAGTTCTTCGGAGTGTATTGCTGACGCCTGAATGGTATAGGCGTCACATGCTCTTATTTGCGCGGCTGTAAAGATTTTCATAGTGCCAAATTATAACCAAATATTGTAAATGCACCTTTTAACCCGTAACTTGGAATAAAAATACGTATTAGTTCAAAAAAAGTGCCGTAAATCTTTGGTTTGACGGTTTTTTTGTTGTACGTTTATAATACGTAAATACGTATTATAATGGCTAAACAACCGGCGAATCACCCGCAATGGGCACTCAAACACAGGAAGGAAGGAACCGAACTTCGGCTGATTAATGACAAATATTATCTCTATGCCTATAAAACAGTTTATGACAAGGCAAATAAGAAGCCAAAGAAGGTTACAGGTAAGGTTCTTGGC
>CAISOH010000291.1 GCA_903887005.1 uncultured Bacteroidota bacterium
TATTCGTTCAACGGATATTGTTGTTCATCTAAAGCCTGTAATAAATGGATTACAAATCAATGAACATGCTCGGTGGCTAAGAGTCGACGCTACCTCGATTGAAACTATCATTCCGATTACTTTGGTTCAGCTGAATGGGATTTCTATCCCAATAGTTTCTATTGTTTTTAAGGATAATATATTGGTAAGAAGAACAAGAATATTAAATGCAGACAGTAGAAAAGATGAAAATGAATTAATAACGGATGTTTCCTCTACAAAAACATTTAATAATTACGGAGGGCTACCATTATTTAGCACAGAAGACAGGGATGTTGAAATAAGAGCGATTTCATCTTGGGCAAATTCTAATGGAAGTTATAGGTGTGAGGCAACCGGTGTATATCATAGTTGGCAACCTGACGGGTACACATTTACAGTCAATTTCCTAAGCGGCTCAACGAAAATTAAGGGTTTCGATATGGAAATGACATTTTCATATAACCAAGAAATAAGAGTAATAATAGAAGGAACTGATCCGGCGATTAGAGATAATTTTGGAGTAATTAATGCATCAAGCTTTTCCATTTTAGACACTTAATTGCCCATGTTTACAAACCAATTAAGCTGTAGAAATTTCTTAGTTAACACTCTTCTCTAGAAGAAATCCAGCAATTAGAAGAAAGAATGTAGAGTTTAAATTCATGAGTAAAAGATTATCCTTACAAAATTGCTTCCTTGTCGTAATAGCGCAATTTAAACAAAATGAGCCTTGAAGTTTAATACTTCAATTACCCTATCAGACAGCAACTTGTACTTCTGGGAGTAGAAGTTGTTTGATAACCATTCCGTACAACCTTTGGAGAATTATTGTTAGAATTGCATAAAAATGACTAGATGACAAACGAAGATTTAGGCAAATTGGACTTCCCGATAGCAACAATGAAAATGCTGGAATCAACTACTGCTATGCTCCGGACGGTTTTGCAAAACCAGATGGAAATTATGAAGGCTCTAAATATTGGGAATCACGAAATAATTTCAGCCGAAGTAAATAGGCTATTACAGGAAAACCTTGCAATCGTTGATGGTGATTTGAAAAGGCAGGTGCCGGAAGGTCAGTATATTAAATTCCCCAAGAATTAATGGTTGATTAAATAGTCAACTTGTACTTTTGGAAGCACAAGTATCATTTATTATGAACAATAGCATCCTTGATATTAAGCTTCAAGCAGCCATCAACGAGATTGTAGACGCTGCGAAACACCCTTTGTATAAAGAGGTTATTGAAACTTGGCTCTCAGAGTATAAAGAATTATCGCAAGAAATGTTAGCTGAGGCACGAGGGCACGTAACTACGGAGAATATACACGGACGTCCCATGTGTGAATTTGAACGGGTCTATTTGCACCTTGACATGCTAATGGATTATTATCGCTTAGAGACCTTATGCGAAACAGCCATGCTGGAATACAATTCAATTCTATTAGCGAACTCAAAAGCGCATGACAGTTTAAGGTTACAGCAGTGGGTACTTAAATATGAAAAACTAGGCGTGGAGGAATTATTAGAGCCACCAATTGAGGGTGAAGATGTCAACAATGTAAGGACGATTTATGATGTAGCTTATGTAGTCACTGGCATCGAATTTAAGAAGTCAATGGAGTTTTACCGTGTCTTTACTCATTTGTTTTGGGACGAGCAAATACTACCTGATAGATTAGCTGAGTTTAGAAGGGGATAAAAACAGACTATATAGTCAACTTGTACTTCTGAAAGCACAAGTTAATTAAACCATAATCGAATCGCCATTTATGTCGGGTCAGTTTAATTTTAACAACCTGATTAAGATCATTTATAGTATTAAGTTTTCTACCGATTTTTATAAAATAATTCTGTTATAGCAATAGAGTCACTAATCTAAAGCTGTGATTTGAAACTCATAAAAATCATAGTGATTGATTACTCATTGCAAGAAAATAATTGTTGCCGACAAAACAAAGGCAGATATTATACAACATTTACGATACTTGTCTTATTGTAATTCTCAATCTTTCACGGTAATAAATAAAAACGAACTAATAAATTACTGTAAGTGGTCCTCTATTGATGACGAAGCAATTATTCTACTTGCATTAAATGAAAAAGGTGAAGCGATTTGTACACTTAGGGGAAATGAATATTTTACAAAAGCGGAATTGAATAAATCTAACCCAATATTCACCAATTTTACCGACTTAAATATTGCGTACCCACTACTTGACCTAACTATTGCTGCGACACACCCTGCCTATTTCAATTCAGGTATATTGCAGGCTCTTCGTTACAACATTTATAGTTTGTTTCGGGATAAAGTTGAGTCTGTAACCGGAGTAGTTGTAAATAATTCAAAGTTATATAATTTACTAAGCGTTCTACATTTCCAACCATAGGCACAAAAAAACTTGCACTGTGAGCGCAAGTTCTTTTTATTGACTTCCAGACCTTTTAATTCCCGGCTAACTCCAAAGTATAGTTGAACAACTTCGAATCAGTATCTCTTTGATTTTGGAATGACTTTTTGAGTTTTTCGTGAATCATTTCGTTAAATGCATTGTATGTAACAGGATATACGAAATAAACCTACGTCAAGGCATAAATTGCAAATATGTTGTACAAAAGATTTCATTTCGAAATTGATATTATCAGTAGATTTTGAATAAATTTGTCAAATAATGACAAGTCTAAAATTGGCAAAATGATTAGTCCAAAGTCAGAACTAGGGCAATACCTTAGAGAATTAAGAAAGGA
>CAISOH010000292.1 GCA_903887005.1 uncultured Bacteroidota bacterium
AAAATTCAAAATTCAAAATTCAAAATTCAAAATTCAAAATTCAAAATTCAAAATTCAAAATTCAATCAATGAAAAGCATTGTACCAATAAATATGGATACACTTATGTGCTTTGACTTTTGAATTCATATCAATACCCAACCCTGCACAAAAAGCAGGACTTTTGAATTTTGACTTTTGACTTTTGACTTTTGAATTAGTTAAAGCCTGTTATACTTATCGTCAGCATCCGTATCGGGTGGGCGGGGAGTATAAGTTCTTGGCCTGTAAGCAGGCTTGTTAAAAGCAGGTTTGCTGTAGGCTGGTTTGTTATACGATGGTTTAAATCCACCGCTGCCCATTCCTGGTTTTGTATTGTTTTGCTTGGCTTCCTTCACGGAAATTATGTTACCCTCAAAAAAGGTAGCATCCAGGTTGTCAATGGCGTCATATGCAATGAGTTTGTCTGCCATTTCCACAAAACCAAAGCCCCGCGACATGCCGGTGGCATTGTCAATAATAATTTTAGCGGAAACTATCGCGCCAAATTCAGAAAACAGCTTGCGCAAACTATTAGCTGTAGTGTCAGGATTCAGATTACCAACAAAAAGGTTCATACTCTTTTATGAAAATTTTTAATTGCGTTCAATATGCATAATAGGGGAAAGGAAGAAACGCGGGTGTAAGTTACATATTTCTTTGATTAGTGGTAAATTCTTTAATTTTTTTTGTAAAGAATTCTCCGGACAGGTACAAAATCAGTCGTAGCCAGGTCGCCTTTTTCAGGGACCTGGCGTCAATCTATGCTCTGTAGCTGATTTTCATTCCCATAGCTTGTACTTTTTAATCAATTAACCCATTAACTGATTACTCACTCCTTCACAAACTTACTTACCGTTTTCACCCCCTCACTGTCTGTTATCTTCACCACATACACACCCGCAGGCAGGTTTTCGATATTCACTTTCCACAACCCACCGGACATTGCGTGGCTCGAAGCAACCTCACTATACACTACTTGCCCTATAAGGTTACTGATAGTTACATTGCTTATTTTATTACCGGCAATAATAGTTAATTCATTGTGTGCAGGATTGGGGTAAATACCAATAACGCCTGAGGTAATATTATTGATACCTGTTCGATCAACGGCAACAATATGAGCTGCAGACGTGGTGCTATCCCAGCAGCCATATCCAGTAGGTACTACCCTAGCTATGATCGTATCTATTCCTGCTGGCTTGGTGTAGGTTACAGATGGTATAGTGGTAGTAGAAAATTCTATTCCATGATTCATCCAATGTATCAGGTAGCTACTGCCTACATTTGTTACTGTTGCAGTTAATGTTACTGTAGTGCCAGCAATAGCAGTGTTAATCCCTGATAAAGAAATAACAGGAACAGTGAGGGTCGGTGGATAAGTAATTTTACGTATTCGAGCGTTTAAATTATCAGCAATATATAAATTACCGCAAACGTCCAGAGCAACCCCTTCAGGCCAATTTAATTGCGCTGTTGTTGCAAGAATACCATCTCCATTGTAACCACCAACACCTGTACCTGAGACAGTATGAATAATGCCAGTTGAGTCAATTTTTCGTATCCTATTATTATAGTGATCTGCGATATATAAATTATTATTTTTGTCTATGGCAATTGAGAATGGATCAAATTGAGCACTCGTAGCTGGAATATTATCCCCACTATATAGATAAGAACCATTCCCTGCCACGGTAGTAATTATACCAAAAGTATCCATTTTCCTAATTCGTCTATTACCTTCATCTGCCATAAAAAGATTACCCAAAGCATCAAATTTAATACAAAGTACATTGTCTATTTGGGCATTAGTTGCCGGGCTACCATCACCACTAAATCCGTAGGTTGTGCCAACAACAGTCGAAATAATCCCGAAATTGTTTATTTTCCGAATTCTTGCATTATCACAGTCAGCAAAAAATAAATTACCATATTTATCAAAATCTATTGAGGAAGGGCCATATATCATTGCTGCCGTAGCTGGACTATTATCACCGCTAAGTCCTGGCGTTCCAGTGCCTGCGATAGTGCTGATAATCCCTGTACTAATATCTACTTTTCTAATTCTATTATTGTTACCATCGGGTATATATATGTTACCCAAATTATCCTCAGATGGCGGATTTGGATATTTTAATTTTGCCAAAGTAGCAGGCCCTCCATCACCTCCATAGCCTGCTGAACTTGTTCCTGCAACTGTGGTTATAATATAATTTGCACTAACTTTACTAATTCTTGAATTTCCAATTCCTTGTGAGAAATAATAATTTCCTATATTGTCAAAAGTCCCTGAGCCAGCGCCATAAATGGACGTAGCCGTAGCAGGAACACCTTCTGACGAAACAGCAGATGTTCCATTTCCGCAAAAAGTAGTAATAATCTGCGCCTGTCCTGCAAACGGCAATAAAAGAAAGAGGAATAAAATTCTTTTCATTTTATAAAATATCCAATACTGCAAATTAGAGAATAAATGGGACGTATGCAATAATATTTTTATCACGGGTAACAAGTAAACAAAATCCTATTCCTTCACAAACTTACTTACCGTTTTCACCCCCTCACTATCAGTCACCTTCACCACATACACACCCGTTGGCAGATTTTCGATATTTATTTTCCACAACTCATGGGTCATTGCGAGGCACGAAGCAACCCCATATTGCGGCAGTTTATCGGTATATACCCTGGTTGCCGCCGAAAGGACCAGTGTATCAGTCACCAGCTTCAGCGTTTTATTGGTGCGGCAGCCAACAGAAAATGTAACTACCTTGCGATTATCTTTCCTTAATGCATACACTATCCATCGAAGGTTTGTTTTCTTCTTTAAATAGGTGCAAACCTCATCCAGTTCATATTCTTTACCAAATGCTATAACAGGCCGTGTTACTGCCTTTGCAATATCTGTTATTCTTTTCAAAACCGTAGTGCAGGATATTTTTAATAACCTGGATATGCTCCGGATGTCACAGCCTTCCCTGATATGGTCTCTGATGGAAATATTTGTTCCATCTTTGCAGGCACGGTAGGTATAAGATTTGGAATGGGTTCTTTTACATTCCCGGCAACGGTAACGCTGGTTACCTGTGCTGCTTTTACCAAAGCGGGTACATTCTCCTGAACGATAAGGATACATAACAGATATTTATATCAACAAATCTGGAACACAAGGTGGACGTCTATTGCATTAGAAGCCCACGTAATGCCCTGAAAATAAAAGAAGCAACCATCTGGCTGCCTAATTTATTTTTACCTTATACTTACTAATCCTTGATTTTACTGTATCTCATACCGCCAAAAAACAAAATCAACAAATCTGGTACACTACCGGCTGCCGCCATCGAGGGCATAAACCTCCTGCCGCAGGGACTGCCTCTTTATCTATATTTTATAACAAATTATCATTAATAATTATTCACTTTTCTTCTCCTTCAGTTTTTATTTTAGGATCGAATGGCTGCCTATTATTAATACCAAAATTGCAAAACACTAAAAAATCGTTCCATTCTTTATAAGAACTTATTATTATTATTTTTTCCTTAACTGTATTTTTATCTTTCAATTTGAATCTTATTTTTATGTAATATTTAGGAAGAGTCTTCCGTACATCAGCAGCCAAATGTAACTTTGCAAATTCGGCGCTATCCATAATACAATCGACATCAATATCACTGCCGCCTCCCGTTGTATCTCTAAGATTAGTTACAAAATTCTTCCAATTTTTTTTATCAATATTTCCGACATTTTGGCCTTTAGACATATCAAATATAAATATTAAAATTGTAAAAAAAATAATATATTTCATATCATTGCAAAATTGGTTTGCCACCCTTTGGGTTAATTGATATATTGCCAGAATGACTATGCGATTTAAGGCTATGAATAACGCCTTTTATTAATACAACAAACCCATCGCAAACCTACGCGTTTCGTCAATAACATAACTTTCAGGGTCTTTTTTATTCCTATAAGCTATAAAAACTATATAAAAAAATAAATCAAATATTAACATTGCAATATTTTATTATGATATTCAAATTTTTATTCAAAATTAATTATTTCATTATTTCTTTTTAAAAAAATCAACTACTTTAATGCCAAACGGCAATAAAAGAAAGAGAAATAAGATTCTTTTCACAGGGCACATTTTACAGAACAAATATAGGGATTAATTTATCATGAATATTTAATTTATTTGGCTTTTATTTCTGAAGCCTGTGTTTAGGAAAACAATTGCTACTGATGTCCTGCTTCAACTTTTGTGTCCTGATTGACGCCGACTCCCGCGAAAAAAGCGGAGACACGGCGACGGAAGTTGTGGAAAATAAATATCGAAAATTTGCCTGTGGGTGTGTATGTGGTGAAGGTAACGGACAATGAACGGCAGAAAACGATAACGAAGTTTTTGAAAGAATAAACAATAAAGGGAAAGAGAATCGTTTTGGCCAGCGACCCCGTCAGCACACCTTTTTCAGGTGTCAGACGGGGTTGTGCGTTGGGCTATGTTGAGCTTTCTATCTATGGTCAAGCAGCCCACGCTACAGCCGTCTGACACCCTTTGGGGGTGTACTGACGGCAGCTACCCGCGGCGGTGACCCGGTTCGTGTCGTGCCGTGTCTCCGTTTTTCACGGGACACGGCGTCAATCATAGTTCGGTAACTGATGTTTATTCTTTGCGAATCTTACTCCTTGCGCCAAATCCTAATATTCGCAAAAAATAAATTATCCAAAATATTTGGAATTGTCAATAATACTGCCTATATAGATCGG
>CAISOH010000293.1 GCA_903887005.1 uncultured Bacteroidota bacterium
AGTCAACTGAGTTTTGCAAATTTGTACTTGGCATAGTGCAGTTTTTTAATTGTTAATAATGAATAACTAAAATTAAAAACTTTCGGATCCTCCATAAGGGTTACCGCAACACTGCACTATGCTTTTCTTACATAATTACTCGCGCCAGACGAATATTTTTGGTGTTGTGTGGAGACGCAAGCATTGCGTCTCTACCATGTGTGGTGGGGTGGAGATGAAATAGGTGTTATGTGGAAACGCAAGCATTGCGTTTCTACCATGTGTGGTGGATTGGAGATGCAATTGGTGTTATGTGGAGACGCAAGCATTGCGTCTCTACCGATATGGGATTCTGTGCGATCCAATCGGTATTATTTTTAGACGCAAGCATTGCGTCTCTACCAATGCGTGATTTTGTTTTATCCAATCCGTGTTGTGGTGGTTGGGAGGAGATGGAATAATCAAACAGAATAAAATGTATCTTCTTTCCAGTTGACAGGATTGTTTATAATGTAATTGCGAATGTGCACATAAGATTCATGGTTTTTAATTATGTGGTCATGAAACCTTTCCTGCCAGCCAAAATCAGGGTTTATTTCGTGCGCAAGTTTGGTAACAGAGGATTTGAATCCGCGAATGATTGCGGAGAGGTTTTTAGATTGCGGTCCGAATTTCCGTAGGGACGCAATGCTTGGGTCTCCAATGTTGGTGTTATCCGGAGACGCAATTCCGGTATTATGTGGAGACGCAATTCCGGTGTTATGCGGAGACGCAATTCCGGTGTTATGTGGAGACGCAATTCCGGTATTATTTGGAGACGCAAGCATTGCGTCTCTACCGGTGGTGTTGTTGGTGGTAATTGGGGTGTTATATTTATTATTGTCAATGAAAATAATACAATGAAAATGATTGGGCATTATTGCAAATTCATCCAACATTAAATTCATATCCTGACGTAGGGCTGGTGTTTTCAACCATTCATCACGGACGATGATGCCAATATCATTTAACGTGATTTCATCATTTTCTATTTTGCCAAAATAATGATACCTGTTTTTTGTGCAGATAGTCACAAAATAGGCTGCTTCTGACGCATAATCCCAATTTGCTAACCTTGCGGTTTCAATTCTGTATTTACCTTTAAACAATGACATTGTCAATCAGTTTTATTTTATTAACGTAGAGACGCAATGCTTGCGTCTGTGTTGCACCACACCTATCATATGCAAACAATCCGTGTTTTTCAATCCGTATTATCCAATCTGTGTTATTCAGTCCGTATTATCTGGAGACGCAAGCATTGCGTCTCTACCGATGCGTTCACAAATTGTATCCATGTTATCTAATCTGTGTTATTCAATCCGGATTATCTGGAGACGCAAGCATTGCGTCTCTACCGATGTGTTCACAAATTGTATCCATGTTATCCAATCCGTGTTTTTCAATCCGTGTTATGTGGAGACCCAAGCCCCTGTATTATCTGGAGACGCAAGCATTGCGTCTCTACCGATAGGAGGATGAAAATACGATTTTTTTAAAAAATTATGGTTGATATAATCGTTCCTGAATATTATAATAGGCATCTCTCAAATTCTGTATCCCGCCAAAATAAATACCGGCTTCTTTGGCTGTACCGAGTTTAGCCAATTGAATTAATTGGGGTAATTTATCCGCTGCTAATTCTTTAATACCATCCTTTTCGTACCGATGTAACATAAAGTACAGGAATTGTTTTGCCTGTTCGTTTTTGAAAGTGCCAAAATATTTTTGGTCGGCGATAACCTGTTGCGTCCTCTGGTGACGGGTGAGCATGTCTTTATTAAATGTGAGATATGCAAGGAGGTCGAAGTAATCGCTGTCTTTTGCTTGTACCATTTCGGCAATGGCTTCCAAATGCTCTCCATCAAAGCCAAGGGATTCAAGGTCAAGTAATAGTTTTTCACGAGTATCCGGATTCGCCCAAAGGGTGCGTAATTCTTCTTCCGTACTGAACAATCCGGGCAGGGCAGATATGATATGTTCGAGGAATTCTTTTGCTGACATTGGCTTGCCATCAGGCCCGGCAAAGCGCACTTCAATATCTGTAATCCGCAACTGCCTGCCATTGGATAGCTTTACTTCCAGCTTTTCGTAAGGTTCATCCGCACCGGAATCTACTACTTCGGGCTTTGGCGCTTTATCCGGTTTTTCCCTTCCTCCATAATCCGGTTCACCTTCAGCAGGCCCATCCCATTCGGGATCATAAAAATTTCTTGTTGCTCCGGTAAAATCAATAATGGTAAAGAAATCTTTACCATCGAATATGCGGGTTCCACGTCCCACTATCTGTTTGAACTCCACAATAGATTGAATGCTGCGGCATAAAACAATATTACGCACATTCCGGGCATCAACGCCTGTGGTAAGCATTTGCGAGCTGGTGAGTATTACGGGTATGTCTTTATCGTTGTTCTGAAACTGCTCCAATAACCGCCTTCCAATAATTCCTTCATCGCTGGTAACACGGACGCAGTAATTTGAATCAGGAACATCCTTGTGCTTATTTATCATGTCGCGCATGGTGAGGGCATGCGCCTGGTTGACGCAAAAGACAATGGTTTTATCCATAGAGCGGATATTATCAATTATGGCCTTTGCAATCATTTCCGTACGCTCCGGGATTATGATATTCCGGTCGAAATCGCTCATTTCGTAGAGGTCTTTTACCACCTCTCCTTTTACAATTTCATCATCAGAAGTATATATGTATTCATCGAGATTGGTGCGGATGCGCTTGATCTTATAAGGAGTAAGAAAGCCATCGTTAATACCTTCTTTGAGTGAATATTCGTATAATGGTTTCTTGAAATAACTATAGGTATCTATATTGGCTTTATGTTTTGGAGTGGCTGTAAGTCCAAGGTGCACCGCACTATCAAAATAGTCGAGTATGGCGCGCCAGGAACCTTCTTCATTTGCGCTGCCCCGGTGGCATTCATCTATAATAATGAGGTCGAAAAAGTCTTTTGGATAATGGGTATAGTATCCCCCAATGTTTTCGCGCTCGGCTATTGCCTGGTATATAGCGAAGAAGATATAAGCATTTGTAGGCACTATGCCGTTTCGCTCCCTTATTTCATCGCCATTGATTTTTACAAGGTCTTTTTCGTAGGGGTTGAATGTGTTTATCGCCTGATCTGCCAGCACATTCCTATCTGCAAGAAACAGGATTTTTGGCCGCCTGTCGGCGCCATCTAAATTCCATTTGCTTTTCAGCAGTTTATGCACGACCTGGAATGCTATCTGTGTTTTGCCTGTGCCTGTGGCAAGGGTCAGCAATAATCTTTTCTGCCCTTCTGCAATAGCTTCCATCACTTTCTGAATGGCAATTTCCTGGTAGTAGTGGGGTTTTATAGGGCCTTCGAGATAATAGGGTTCCCGCAGTAAGCGCTCTTTTAGAGTGGTATTGCCTGTAACTACTAATTCATACTGTATATGCGGAGCAGGGAAGGCATCTATAAAATAACCTTTGCCAATATTTAAATCGAACTGGTATATTTTCTTGCCGTTTGTGGCAAAAACAAAGCGCACTTTTAGCTTTTGCGCGTAGTCAATAGCCTGCTGCAAACCTTCGGTGGGTTCTTTGCTTGCTTTTTTAGCTTCGATAATAGCGAGATTAGTTTTATTGTGCTGCAACAAATAGTCCACATAACACCGCTGGCCCCTGCGATTTCCAAAGAGTTTCCGGCCATCGGTGAAATAGTATTCACGGCGGATTTCATGAGGCTGCCAGCCGTTTGAGGCAAGTCCGGGATCAATATATTGCGCCCGGGTATCAGCTTCAGAATGGTGATGGTCTGAATGAGGCATAGAACTGCAAAGTAATGAATAAAAATAATAATTGGTAAATGTTTGGCAAATGGAAGGTTGCACCCCGATGGGGTGCGTGTGGTGGGTGTGTAACAGGCGCTACAAACCTTTAACCCCGATGGGGTTATGACGTGTTGTTGTTAAATATGGTCAGGTAAATAGAAATACCGAACGTACAAGGGTGCGACGCACCGGACGGTGATAGAAGTAATGTTGCTGGTAACCCTCCTTCGTATAACTACAGCGGATAAAACACTATATCCTTCCGTTATGAGGATAAAAATAATCCAAACTTGACAGGTCGGTCCATTTTATGTCACCATTTCAGGGTTTTGCAATTTTGATTTTCATTTTCTATTATAATGCCATCCCTATCGGTATTTTACCCGAAGGTCAAATCCTGGCTAATCATCAAACCAGCTAATCAGCTAATTCTCACATCAGCTAATCAGCCAACTCCCCAATTCTCCCAAAGTAACAAGAGGCCACCCCTTAAGGGATAGCCTCTTATTATTCAGAAACATTATTTCAGATTTAGTCAGCCATGTTAAGATGCATAACTGCACGCCTGTTTTCCATTCTTCCTTCCGGAGTGGCATTGCTTGCGGCAGGCTGTTTGGCGCCATGGCCTACGAGCTTAATGCGTTTCGGATCCACACCCATCTTTAAGAGTTGGGCTCTCACCGCTTTGGCGCGTTTCATGGATAATGCCTTATTGTAGGCAGGCTTACCGGTAATATCCGTATAACCATCTACAATGATATAGGATTCCTTATCTTCTTCTTTGAGGCGCTTAACCGCTTCTTCAAGTACAGGTAAAGAAGTCTCGTTTATCACGGTCTTATCCACCTCAAACTTGATTGGTGTTGACATCTTAATGGTCTCAACCGGTGGCGGTGTTGGAACCGGGCATCCGAAGTTACTTTCAGGGCCAGGTATTTCAGGACATTTATCTAAATTATCAGGTATGCCATCACCATCTGTATCCGGGCAACCATGCCATTTTGCAGGGCCTGGCTTATCAGGGCAAAGGTCATCCTTATCTGGTATGCCATCACCATCCCTGTCAGGGCAGCCGTTAAACTGCGGCAGGCCAGGCTGGAAAGGACAAGCGTCATCTTTGTCAGGAATACCATCGCCATCAGTATCCGGGCAACCATGGAACTTAAGAAGGCCGGGAACATGTACGCAGGAATCTTCATAATCGGCAATACCATCACCGTCACTATCCGGACAACCATGGAACTTAAGCAGGCCTGATACTGTAGGACATTTATCCTCTTTATCAGGAATACCATCATGGTCCGTATCCTTGAGTTTGCCGAAGAAGAAACGCAAACCAACATTCACCCCATAAGATTGATTGTTGCTTTGGCTTACAGTATTTAAAACGGAACTGTAATCGCCCACTTTACCGGTCAGCTGGTAATTGCTGCTGCCAAACGTGCTGGTGGAATTCTTAAACGGCTGGTACAAATAGTAACCACCAATATTAAGGGCTACATTGTCAGAAAAAAATATGTTGATTGATGGCTGCGCGATAAACCCTATAGAGCTGCTTAAGTAGGAAACGGCACCGGAATTACTATTTGGCGCAACACCTAAACCTACGCTATAACCTGTGGCATGTAAGGCGTTAAAATAAGCCTGCACATTTTCATACCTTGTATTGTTAACGTAACTGGCCTTGGTATATAAAACATCAGTTGTTGCAGGAGTTGTCCCGTTGTCATAAGTAAAATGGCTGATTGTACCATTCGAACCAACAACAGGGCTGTAGATAGCTTCATAATCGAAAGTAGCATTGGAAGAATAGTTATTTGTCTCCTTCACATTAACCAATAAACCCGCATCAGCCGTGAAACCAAAGTACTTCGAGAATCTCTTTTTATACTTCAATACTATTGGAATATTAATATTGGTAATATTCAGGGATTCTTTTATTGCCTGGTTAGAAGTTACCACCTGCCTGAACGTGTTATTCTGGTAATCCGTAGCCTGGAATTCCGCGTGAAAGGGATTGGCCATGGTTACATTACCGGTCTGTGACAGATACATGATTCCGCTTCCGATACCGATAGTACATCTGTGCCCGAAGAAATATCCAATCTGGGCATCAAAGCCATAAGAAGCGCCATTGGAAAATTTCATATTACCGCCATTGTTGTAAGTACCGGCGATGAGCCCCGGATAGTTACTATTATTGACCGTTGTAATATCCTGTGTGAGCGCCCCTCCAAGTATATTAACATCCAAAACCCATCTTAGCATAAGGCTGTCATGTACAAAAGACTTCGTTTTCGGCATTTCGGGACTATGGGGAGCCTGTGCAATGGCTGATAAAGCTCCCGTAGCTGCAATTAATAAGAAAATTAACTTTTTCATTTATGCTGTTTTTAATGATGAGAATTTTTTAGTTTTTAATGAACTTGGCGGTACCGATTTTCATACCATCGCGGTAACAATCAACCAGGTAATATCCTGCCGGCAAACCAGCAATATTGATAGTAGCCCTTTTGTCAATGGCCTGCGTTGTATTCAGTTTCTGGCCTAACAGATTTAAAATCTCCACTTGTATATTGCCGCCAATAGCCGTATTTATTTCTACATTAATGTTATTAGTTGCAGGATTCGGATAAACTTTTATTCCGGCAATCTCCTCATTAATATTTGTGATTCCTGTAGGCGTGTTATAATAAGTTTTCTGCAGGCAACCACCATGTGAGGTAGTCATTAACCAGTAATAATGGTGCAGAAGATCCGGAACACTATTGAAATAAACCTGGTTTACTTCTCCCGGAATAAGTGTTGAATCAAGTGTCTGAACGTCATCATAACCCCATTGATAGCTGGCTACATCATTTTCCAGGCAAATGAACTGGCCATTATAATAAACTACTTGTGGATTGCTGGCGGAAGAGCTGCCAATATTATACGAATAACCGGTAGGTGTGTTACATCCGTTGCTGTTAGCATAAGACAGAATTACCTGTGCGGTAGTATTGGGACTATTAAATGATACAAGGGCATTTTGCTTGTTTGCGCTTGTAGCCATAATAGTGGCATTTTCAGTTGACCATATATAAGACAAACCGGCCGGAGGAGGTGTAGCTGCCGCGAAATTCATAAAGTGGGTATTGAAGCAAACATCATGTACCGCTGGCAGAATGGAGATTACAGGTGCTGTTGCCGGCCCTGGGTTTACAGCCACATTTACATTTTCAGAATGCTTACAGGTAGTGCCACTGATGGTCAATACAACATTATATATCGTATTTATAGTAGCAGTTGTAGCATTAACAAGTGTTTCATTGATATTACCAACCCCACTGCCTGTAGCAGGAGTAATTCCGGTAATGTTTCCACGTGACCATGTAAAGCCTACCCCCGGAGTTAAACTCTGGGGCACATAAGTAAACGGTGTGGAACTGCAAACACTGGCACTATGAAGTGACGATAATACTGGTACCGGGCGTACCACTACATTAACCGAATCAGTACCGCTGCAACCATTTATTGTTACCGTATATACATAAACTGCAGTTACATTGAAATTGGTAGTGTTAATCAACTGCTCATTCGGATTGTCAAATCCGCTTCCTGCAAGAACACTGATACCAGGTACATAAGCGCGCGACCATGCAAAAGTTGAGCCTGTTGCGCTCATTGGTGTATAGTTGAAAAAAGCGCTGTCGCATATTGCAGGTGCGTTATGAGCACTGCTTAACTTTGGCGTTGGATTCACCACCAATGAAATCTGATCAATATTTTGACAACCGCTAAAAGTAAGCGTGTCATAATAGATCACTGTTGTTGGGGTAGCGTTGGTATTTGTAAGTGTTTCAGAAATAACGCTTCCGGTACCACTGTTTGAACTTGGGCTGATTCCCGTAACAGTTGGCCGGCTCCAGGAAAAGGTAGTTCCTAAAGTAGCGCTGGTGGCAGTATAAGTGAATAATGAATTATTACAAATAGTATCTGAAACAGAACCCGTCAACATTGGACGCGGATTAACTGATACTGTTACACTTTGAGTGTTTATACAACCGCTAATGTTCAATGTGTCAATATAAGTTACAGAAACCGGATAAGTATAAGTATTTATAAGAATCTCCCGGATGGTATCGTTACTGCCGCTGGCAGGTGAATTCTTTATTCCAAATACTGTATCGCGGCTCCATGAATAAGTAACGCCCGGAGTGCTGCTTGCAGAATAATAAGTAAACAGTGTGCTGTCGCATATTGCGGCAGGAGTAAGCCCGGAATTAAGCTTTGGTGTGGGTTGCACTTTTACATTTACATTTTCAGTATTCGAACATCCGTGATTTATAATAGTATAATAATATGTATCTACTACAGGAAGAACAGTAGTATCATTGAGCATTTCACTCGGATTAGAGGTACCGAAACCGCTGGCAGTGAGATTAGAAATGCCGGTTATAGCTTTACGTATCCAGCTATATGAATTTCCCGGTGTTGCGCTCATAGGAACATAAGTAAACAATATCGTATTACATACAGAATCGGTGATATTACTTGTAAGTAGGAGTATTGGAGCGACCGTATCTGTAACGGTTTGTATATTGTAGCAGGTAGTTCCGGTCAATGTCAAAGTATAAACCCATGCAACCGGTATAAGCGCAGTACCGGTATTAACAAGTGTATCATTTATAGTACCGTTGCCTGCACCTGCCGGATTTGAAATGCCAGGCACTGCTGCCCTGCTCCATGTATAAGTAATTGCTGAAGGTGTAGCGGATGCCGGTATATATTGAAATGGAGTGCTGTCGCAAATAAAAGCACCTGATGTAACTGCAGGAGTCAGTGTACTGCTGAGCATAGGTGTTGGATGTACGGTTATTGTAAAACTCTTTGGCGTACCAACGCAGCCATTTGCTGTTGGCGTTACAGTTATTGTACCCATAATATCGGAACTGGTACTGTTTGTTGCCATAAATGATTGTAAAGTATCCCCCATGCCAGGAGCGGAAGCTGCACCAAGGCCTATACTTGTATTGTCATTTGCCCATGCATAAGTTGTACCGCTGACATCACTGCTGAAGGTATCGGCAACCGTATTGCCGGTATTACATATTGCCTGATTTGCAGGAGCTGGAAAAACATCAGCAACAGGATGTACCGTAATTGTAAAACTCTGTGGTATGCCCAGGCAGCCATTTGCTGTTGGCGTTACCGTAATGTTACCGGTAATATCTGAAAAGCTTACTGTGTTAGTAGCTGTAAATGATTGTAAAGTATCCCCCATGCCGGGTACGGAAGCTGCACCAAGGCCTATACTTGTATTGTCGTTCGTCCATGAATAAGTTGTACCTATTACATTACTACTAAAGGTATCAGCTACCGTATTGTCATTATTGCAATATTTCTGAGGTAATACCGCGACCATCACAGGCGTAGGGTTAACAGTCACATTTACTATCATAGTAGCTGTGCCGCCGGCTCCGTCATCAACCTGCACTGTAAATGCATCCGGGCCGCTGTATCCACCAATGGGAGAATAAGTTAAGGTAGATGGTGTAACTGCGCCTCCGCTGGAAGTTGCTGTTGCAGGAAAGCCTGAAAGCAACCCATTTGCCGGCCCCGATAATACAGTCCATGTTTCTGTTTGGCCATTATCGGCATCATTAACAACCATAAGCGCTGTAAAATCATAGCTGGTTGCATCCTGGCACACCTGGAAGCCTGAAGGGCTGCCAAGTACAAAAGTAGGCGGAATGTTTAGTACTGTAATAACAACCTGGCCGTTCCCGGTAGCGCCGCTATATCCCTGTGTATGAACAACAGAGGTAGCCAATGTCGCATCTGTATAAGAAGAGCCACCGCCGCCACCGCCAAGACTAACCCCGCCGTTACCTCCCCAATAACCACCACCACCGCCGCCGCTGTAAGACTGTCCGTCACCGCCTGAACCTAATGTTCCTAAATTACCGCCGCCGGCGCCTGGCCCGGTTTGCGTCCCGCCTCCGGCGCCAAGCTGACCAGTACCCCCGGTAAGACCGCCGCCATCGCCTCCAACATTACTATAATCACCGCCGCCGCCACCGCCGCCAGCCACTACAACCCGATCACTTAAAGCCACTCCTCCTATTCGTATATCTGAAGCGCCGCCACCTCCTGCAGCGTAATAGCTACTAGCGCCTCCGCCATTAAATACGCCTGGCTGGATAACATAGCTCCAATCCGGCCCTGCTTCTCCTACAAAAACATTCAATACTTGCCCGGCTGTTACCGCGAGATTACATAGAACACGGCCTCCCAAGGTAACCGGGTTTGACCCTGTATTAATATAGGCGGCTCCGCCGCTTCCACCAATAGCATCAATACCAAGAGCAGTTACACCGGCGGGTACTGTATAATATTGTACAGAGCCTGTATAATTAAAAGTAGTTTGGGCCTGGGTATTAAAATTTACTCCCAGGATAATAGCAGCAATAATCAGTACTTTTGATAAGTAAAAAAATCGTTTCATGATTTATTTATTTTATGTAATTAAATTTATTAAATTGAAGAGATTGATATGGAAATCCAGGCAAAAATCGAAATAAATTATGGGGAACAAAACAGCCGTTGGTTAACAACCTATTACTTTTCAGATTAAGGAAACTCTTAAAAGTGTAGTTAAGCATAGATCCGGGCATTGTTCAATAACACTATTCACCCATCCGCACAACTCCATAAAAATTTTGGCAAAAATAGGTAAAAAATAAATAAACAACAGCTATTCAATAGCAATTTTTAGAAATAATCTAAAAATAAAATCAGATTTAGGTGTCTGTTTCGAAAACTATGCGGTAATAATCTCCCTTCCTTTTAAAAAAGGAACTACAGGATGAAGATTGGGAGTTACACAATAAGCCATATCATATTCCAGGCCAAATGCCGAAAGCCGCCTGTAATGTGAACTATCTTTGAGGAATTCTATAAAATTACTTCCACCTGAACTTACATATAAATGCTTTGCAGCCCTCGCGCTGTCGCAGTTAATCTCAAAGGCATGTTGCAGCTGGTTAATGACTGCCCCTGCGAACAAGGTATCTTCAAGGTTAAATCTGTCTTTCCAGGAAGCGCAGCCAAGTATTACTTTTTTATGCTGCAGCAATAAATATCCGCACAAAACATCAAGATTAAGAAAAGAACCGATAACTATTTCTGAGGCGTCTTTTACCATATGCAGCAGGCGCGTTCCATTGGTAGTAGTAAGCACTAATGTCTTCCCATTTATAAAGTCAGCAGGAAACTCAAGAGGAGAGTTACCATGCTGCAGCCCTTCTGCAATTTTCCCATCACGTTCACCTGCAGTAATACTGTTGGAAATACTTTCTCCAATGGCAATACATTCCGAAACTGAAGCAACCGGGATCACGCATTTTGCCCCATTGTGAAGGGCGGCTGTAATTGTTGATGTCGCCCTGAAAACATCAATAATGACAACTATCGCCCCCCTGGTATCATATAAATGTAATAATGCGGGTGAAAGGCATACTTCAAGTCCCGGTTTTTCCACATTCATCTTGAATATATATTATCATATAAACCCCACGGGACTTATATTTCATTTACAATAAAGCCCCCGAAGTTTCGGGGGCTTAAACTATTTAAAGACTTAAAATCAATATTTTGTTTTTTTCTGTCAGGAGTAAGAATTGAGCCATTACGCAATTAAGCCATTGAGCCATTAACTCAATATACCCACATATCATGCTCCTTGTTAAATATTTCTTCCTGTGTATGCTGGCTCTCATATAAAGACTCCATAGGGCTTAAATTATCTTTAAACTGGTTGCCAAATACATTGCTAACCTTAGTAACCCTGCTGGAGAACTGGCGGCTTTCGAAAAATTCATCCCAGGTATAATGAGTTATGTCATTCTGAGGATTAAATACTTCATATTGGGCCAATAAGCCACGAATATCCGGGTAATACAACCAAAACATTGCTTGCGGGCCACGGTAAACACCATCATCGCCATAAACATCTTTTACCGGTGCTAATCCACATATCCTGACAACCATTTGTCCCTGGTTACGGTCAAATATCCAGTCTTCTTTTATCCTGTATTTTGTAATCGTTTCAGGAGCAAAGTCATGGTGAACTATCTTGGTAATTTCCTGCTGGGTAATAGGGTCAGTAATGATCTGGGTATCTACTTTCCCTGCGATCGTTTCCATGATATCATCCTTGGTCATCACCTGGGTGAAATTATCATCAAACGTCTTGTACGCTTTGATCTTTCCTTTTTTCAAAGCATCCAGCAGTATTTCTATAAACATACCACCGCCAGAATATTCATCCCCGGCATAACGGAAGCCCAGGTTTTGCTTTTCACGGGTATCTATCTCGCGCCAGACACGTTTTTTCCATAAAATGTCTGTTTCACGAATATACTGCCACGGAATGGGCTGGCTAAGGTGCTGAACACGATCCCAGGCGCCGTCTGGTGTTTTAGATGGCACCCACCCTTCCTTAAACATGGAACTGCCGGAACCCGAAATAGATGGATCCGTAGTCCCGGTCTGAGCAAACGCAGTACTTGAGGCAAACAACAATATTGCTGCGGCGCTTAATCTATATGAATGCAGGATGGTCATATCCTTCTGTTTTTTTACTAAGTTAATTAATTCAACGTCAAAAATATCGTATTTAATGCTCTTACCTGGCCATCAGGCCCTACCGCTTTAATATCTTCAAGAACTACTTTATCTCCTGCTTTAGCCCTCATCATTGATTTATAAATATTTTCGTTCTGGCCAGCGCCCTGAAGACGGCAACCACCACGGTTTTGAATTAAAAACGGACCTTCCAGATCCCTGCCTTTGGGTATCAAAGTATAGGAAAAAGCAATGATGGTAAACTTAGCGTCAAAATCAAAGTTGTCCAATATTGCAGCAGGCGCTATCTGTACCCTGAATGTAGCTGCGCTCATCCCTCCGCTTTGTTTTCCGCTAAGGGAAGCTATCGGGTTAGGAATACGTTTTACACGTATAGGCATTCCGCCTACTTTCTTTAAACCTTCAGCGGTTTTTGCATTGATAGCCACATCCACATTACCCGGTTTATCAACAGTTATTACATAATGGCCTTTTTCACCTGTAATGGTCGCACCCGGTATAGACAAGGATACATCTTCTACCGAATAACCGGCAGCTGCCACTGTAACCGGGTTTGGAACACCAATATAAAACACATTCATCTTATCGAGCTGCATAGAAGCTCCGGTAGTACCCACTGTATAATCAAAAGTCCAGTTTCTTATTATCGGATTATTTGGGTCTGCCGTTAATAATTTAATAGTCCCTTTCACAGTCTGTAAACCAGTACCTGATGCAACAGTTTCCCATGGCACAACGCCGTTTACAGCGTCTTTTTTCTGTCCGCCACCTTGCTGTATTGCAACTTCCGGCTTGTTACTTTTATTAAATGCCGCAAGTAATATGGAGGCTTCAATTTTCTGTCCCACCAGCGCATAGCTTGTTTTTGGCACAGCCACCGCAGCGATGGTATCAAACTTCACCTCTTTCAGATGCGCTTCTTCATAAAGCTTACTGATAACCAGCGCTTCACTGCTACGCACATCATTCTGGAACTTTGCGAACATGGCCATAGCCGCAATAGCAGGCATATGCTCAAAGTAACCTCTGTCCCAGTCGCCCTTAGGATTATTTTCACTTTTCGGCGGATTACTTATTCTCAGAGGCATGATCCCGCTGATGGAGGATGAATCTTCTGGTTTTACTGTCTCCAAGTAAAATTTCCGCATATCAGTAATCTTTTTCTTCAGTCCATCGGCCCCATGCTCCTCTACCAGTAACAAGGTAGTCGCATCAATGTTTTCCGGGCTTTTTAGTTCTTTTTCCTCAGTTCTGCCACCCGCCTCTTTCACGATCTTTTCTTTCCACTCATCCATGTACTTGATCATTTCATCAGACCTTTTCACCACCTCATCCGCTTTGATCCTGAAAGGTTTTACCTTTTCAGCCTGACCGGTCTGGTGCTCATTCTCCTTTATCTGCTCATAAACGTCCCTGGTCTTCTTATCAATGGCCGAATTGGAATCAGTTATGCCCGAAGCAAGTACCTTGAAGGCATTGATGATCTCGTTAGATACATTGAGGGCCAGCAGGGCGGTCAACACCAGGTACATCAGGTTGATCATTATCTGTCGCGGCTCTTTAGGTATAGACATTATTTAGCTTTTACTATGAACGTTATTGTTTCGTATTATTTCAATTATTCTTATTAGCGGCCTTGCATTGCAGACAGCATATTACCATACACCTGGTTGAGAACAGTAAGGTTCTTAGCCAGAAGAGCAATTTGATCTTTAGCGTTATTAGCATCTGTAGCGCTGGTAGCCATTGCATCCGAAGCATTAACCAGGTTGCTGTAAAATTTATTCATTGCTTTCAGGTGGTTATTGGCGTCAGACAATTCCACTTCATATATCTGGTTAAGTGTACCTAAATTCCTTGATAACACCACTACCTGGTCGTGAAATTTAGAAGTATCCTCAGCAGCTTCATTGAAAGAACTCAGTGTATTTGTAGCTCCTTTGAAAGTATCTTTCATTTCGCTTAATGCATCAGCTGCTTCCCGTGCGCTTTTAGAATACGCTCCTGTAGCTGCAGTTACATCCGAAATATCTTTTATTTGCTCTACAGTCTGGCCGAAACGCTGGAAATTATCGCTTAAACGTTTCAGATTAGCCGGATTAAGTTGTGCATCTTCCATCATCTTCTCCAATGATTTTGAAGGCAATCCTTTTGAAGCGTCTCCAAGCTTGATGCCTTTGCGATAAGCTTCCACATGTGGGTCTTCTGTAATATTCGGGTAAAAACGCTCCCAATAATAATCATGATGCGGTGGGAGCAGGCCGAGCATTGCGAAGATAAACGCTTCTGTACACATTCCCGCCGTGAGCATGACACCTGCAAAGGGCCAGTGCTGGATCTTAAAGAGCGCGCCTAACAATACCACGGAGGCTCCGAGGCCGATAATCAGATTTTTAAGGTATTTTCCCTGATTGGTTACAAAAAACAGTGCTATTGGATTCATTTTTTTCCGATTTTTCTTTGATTTATAAAAAATTATTAATGACTGATTGATTATTGTCTTGCCGTACGTCTGTTAGTCAATGCAGGATTCACTTCTGTATATACGCAACGGAATCCTATATATGCTTTGGATGTATCAGCAAATTCATAATCACGGGTGCTTACCTGTAAATAATAAGCTACATCGCGCCAACTGCCGCCGCGTACCACTTTACGCCTCATCCAGATAGGATCGTTTGGTTGTACATCATATTTTACATATGGATTAATATCTGCCATCTGGTTGTAAGAACCGCCATAATAAGCTGATGCAGTCCATTCTGATACATTACCGGACATATTTTTCAAACCATAATCATTTGCAGCATACCAGGTAACCGGAACTGTGTAAAGACCTCCATCTGCGGAGTAGTTACCACGCTGGGGCTTAAAGTTAGCTAAATAGCATCCCTTTTTGTTTATTATATAAGGTCCACCCCATGGATAAGGAGATTCATTACGGCCACCACGTGCAGCATATTCCCATTCCTGTTCAGAAGGCAGACGGAACTGGCCTTCCGTATAGAGTCTTTGTTTTTCACGATCAGACCGCCACATATTAGTGCGCCAATCGCAGAATGCATTACATTGTTTCCAGTTAACACCTACAACCGGGTATTTATTAAAACCCTGGAACCAAAAATATTGCATGGCTATCGGCTCATTATATGCATAATTAAACTGGCGTATCCAGACAGTCGTATCAGGGTAAGCGGGCACATCAAAATGATAGGAATATTTTAATTGCGATTCCATAGGATGCTGCACTGACATCGCATAATCAAACAATCCGTAGTGGTAGATTAATTTGCTGGCGTCAACTTGTTTCCTGCCCCATCCTGATTGCTCTGCAGGCAGAAACATAGCGGCAAGCTGGTCCTGCAATTCCGGATCTTTCCAGTTAATATGCTTGCTCATATCAAGACGTTGAGTTCCGTCCGGCATATCTTTGAAATTCCCAAGAATAGTATTGGCTATAGAATCCTTTACATAATTAGTAAACTGGCGGTATTCCTGGTTGGAAATTTCCGTAGCGTCCATGTAAAAACCTACCATCTGCACGGTATGTACAGTCGCATCGTTTCTGCCACGGATATCTTCATCACTGGCTCCCATTTTAAAAGTACCCGACGGAACATACACCATACCCAGGGGTAATGGCGCCTTGTAATTCATTCTCGTTTGATCACCTATTAACTGGCCATTGGAGCCCGGTTGCCCGCAACTTGCAGCAAATGCCAGCAATGCTAAAGCTGAGACCTTCAGGGATGTTTTTTTCATACTGCTTTTTATTGTTTTTGCAATTTGGCAACTAAATAATTTCAACTAATTCTTACACTCAACACAAAACCGATGCACAATATTCAAAGTTTTTTCCAAAAATACAAGCTTCGGGAAAAAAATGTTAATTATTCAAAACACTGAAATTTTAAAATCGTCGTCTTTTTTTAACGCTTTTTATTATTGATTCACAAGGCGAAATGCCGCTTCCACGCTACTTACAGGCGATAAACAGGCCTCTTCCGTGCAAACAAATATATACATTTTACCGGCAAAAAATTTTTTTTCAAAAATGGGTAATTCAAATATTTCTTTTTGCGAAGTGAGCAAAAATGCCTGTGGAAGGTAATTTGCCAATATTTTCTTCCGGTAATCTTCCGCCTCAGTTCCTGAGCAAACTATCGTTTTCATACCTTCAGAATACCTTTGGATCATTAACGCCCAATATCCGAATGAATAACTGTATTTCACTGTAGTATCGCTCATATTCCTGAACATATTTCCTGCCTGCTCTATCCATTCATTTTGCTCCATGCACATACCGCAGATCCATAGATTTTGAGCCATTATTGCATTCGCTGATGGAGTGGCCCCATCATAGAGGTCCACCTTACGTACAGGCATATCGCTTTGCTGTTCAGGTGTATAATAGAAAAAACCGCCCTCCTGGCTGAATTCGCTGATTATTACCCGCATCAGCTCATGTGCTTTTACGATCCATTTATTTTCTCCTGAAGCGGAAGCCAGTTGCAATAAAGCCTGCACCAAGTAAGCATAATCATCCAGCTTTGCAGGTATTTTAGCGATGCCGTTTTTCCATGCATGTTGCAGTTTCCCATTGTTCTGAAACTTATCCAGCATCCATTGCATATGCTCCCCTGCCCGCTCAATGTATTTGCTGGTATTAGCGCTGCCGAATGGCTTGTCATTGTAAGCGCCGCTCAACGACACGCCTGCTTTACACAGGCTTATATTCATAAGCGCATTCCATGATAAAAGGCTTTTATCATCCGTTATTGGCCGTTCTCTTTTCTTCCGGACAGCCAGCAGCTTGTGTTTAACAGCATCAATCCTGAGTTTCACCGCTTCTTCCGGCAGATTATTTTCAACTGATAATTCAGCAATACCTGTTGCCACATGAAGTATATTAGTCCCTTCCCAGTTACCCTCACGTTTTATACCGAAATATTGCTCTGCAATGACGTCGTTTTCACCTAGTGCTTCTATCCATTCATCCCATGTCCAGGTATAAAACTTTCCTTCTTCACCTTCGCTGTCTGCATCCAGTGCGCAATAGTACCCTCCGGTGGTGTCTTTTAGTTCATTTTCAACAAAAGCGATGGTTTCTTCAATTATTAACTTGTACTTAATATTTTTAGTAATGCTGTAGGCGTCACATAATGCGGATACCAGCAAAGCATTATCATATAGCATTTTTTCAAAGTGCGGGGCCAGCCAGTTCCTGTCTGTTGAATACCGGGCGAAACCACCGGCAAGCTGGTCATATATCCCGCCTTCTATCATTGCATCCAGGCTGCGCAAGGCATGTTTTAATGCCGGCTCATTACCTGTAAAATGATAGTGTTCCAGTAAAAAGCTTATTGCCATGGTACCCGGGAATTTAGGCGCATTGCCAAACCCGCCTTTCTCTATGTCTGCTTGCTTCAATAAGTTCTCCGTTATCTTCCGTGAAGTTTCTTTATTAATTCCCTCACCCGTGGATGTATATGCCTTTAGGGAAGCCTGTTTCAGGTGTTCTATCATCTGTTCTGCCTGCATCGCTACTTCATCCTGTTGCTTAGTCCATATCTCTGTCATGCGCTGCAGCAACTGCATCCAGGAAGGGCGGTTATATGCCGGGCGCGGCGGGTAATAAGTGCCCCCGTAAAATGGCGCCCGCTCCGGTGTTACAAATACATTGAGTGGCCAGCCGCCACTGCCGCCTATCGCCTGCACCGCATCCATATACAAATGATCTACATCCGGATGCTCTTCCCTGTCCACCTTTATGCATACAAAATGGGCATTCATATAAGCAGCCGTGGGCTCATCTTCAAAGCTTTCTTTTTCCATTACATGGCACCAGTGGCAGGCAGCATAACCAATACTCACAATAACGGGTTTATGTTCCGTCTTTGCCTTATCAAACGCCTCATCTCCCCACGGATACCATGCCACCGGGTTATGGGCGTGTTGCAGCAGGTATGGGCTTTGCTCGTTTATCAGTTTATTAGCCATAATGTAAAAGTAATGGCTCCATTCGAAAATGGCTCAATAGCTCAATAGCTAAGAACAATATCTAAAGGGCAGGGATACAAAGTCATTTAGTTAGCTTAAACATAAAAAGCACTGTCATTAACCTGAAATATTGCTAAACCCGTAGGTTGAAATTATTAAAGCAAAATCACAGGAATATATGTTAAACCCCGATGGGGTAATATAGTTTACTCATTAAATTGGATAATAATTGTATAGAATTTTGGAGAAATAAAATGAATAACCTTACTTGCATGCCCAAAATTTCATTGAGCCATTGAGCCATTGAGCCATTGAGCCATTGAGCCATTGAGCCATTGAGCCATTGAGCCATTGAGCCATTGAGCCATTGAGCCATTGAGCCATTGAGCCATTGAGCCATTGAGCCATTGAGCCAT
>CAISOH010000294.1 GCA_903887005.1 uncultured Bacteroidota bacterium
TAATAATGTTTTACAGATTTGCACTCCTTCTCTCACCTGATAATGAAGTATTTAGCTATCGTTTAATATTATTTTAAGAAAAAAATGAACTCACTATGGAAATTTAAATGAGTTGTATAATATTTTTTTCACTTAAAAAATTAACATTATGAGTCAGAAATCAGATCAGGTTACGGTACCTTCATTAAGGTTTCCAGGTTCGTCACTTAAAAAAACAGCGTGGAGAGCACTGTTTTTATTGTTCGCTTTGTCGCTAATAATGTCTCACAAGGCAAAGGCATCTCACTTCAGATTCGGGTTGATAACTGCCACCAGAATATCTGAAACATCTACAACCGCTACTTACAGATTAAATGTAAGTTTATCCTGGAGATTAGGAACGGCCCCTGCAGCTATTCCATTTTCACTTTCCGGCGGGAATACAGGAAGTGTATCTGTTAGTATGACAACAGTTACTGATCCTACGGGCACTTATGACAACAGTTCCGGCACAGCAACCATTACATTAAATAAAACACATACACTAACGAAAATTGAATTTACAGGCTTTACTAAATTAACTACGATATCCAATAATGCCGGTTCCTATTGGGATGTTTATACTTTTATTAACACTGGTGCATCGGGAAGCAGTCCTGTTTCTTCATTACCTGCAATCATAAATATGCCGGCCGGCGTTTCTGCCACTACATTCTCTGTACCTGCATCAGATCCCGATGCCGGATCTACATTAACTTATGGTACGCCTGCTTTTACAGGAGTACTTACCGGAGAAACTGAACCCTCTGGTTTTTCGATCGATGCTACAACCGGCCTGATGACATTTAATACAATGGGTAAAACACCAGGCCAGGTATATAATGCAATGATAACAATTACCGACAATGATAGTAACCTGATTGAGTTGGATTTTCTTATTAACATGGTAACAGTTTCAGCCCCACCTCAATTTGATTACTCTGTCACCCCTCTGAATGGTTCTGTTTATAATATTTTGGTAGGTCAAAATATAACTTTTCCTATCCAGGCCACCAATCCGGGAAGTGGGACCACTGTTGGCCTTTCCGTATCGGGATTGCCATCATATATCACAACGTCTGCTTTTAGTCCTGCTTTTCCTGCTACAGGTAATCCATCTTTGACAAATTTCAGTTGGACTCCTGCTGCTCCCCAGCTTGGCAATACAGTTATTTTAAATTTTATTGCCACAAATAATTTTGGAATTCAGACTTCTTCTTCGGTAACCATAAACGTTGTTGGGCAACCTGCGCCTACCTTTCTGGGCAATACACCAGGGGAAGGGACGATAAGGTCTATTCTGGCCGGCGTACCTATTAATGATACAATCAGCGCTCAAAGTTCTATAGGCTCTAATGTATCTATTGTATATGCTATTATCCCGGCGGGGGCTTATACCTTTCCTGCAGTTCCTACAACCGGCGCTAATCCGGCACAAACCATTTTCACCTGGACCCCGCTGTCTTCGGATTTCGGTATCAATCACCTGACTTTTGAGTCGGAAATATCGACAGCGCCAAGCATTTATGCCACGCTTCATTATGATCTTATTGTAGATGATCTGCCGGTATTCAGTTCTTCACCCGTTACCACTGCTACCGGATGTGTGGCTTATACTTATAGTGTAACAGCCACTGATGCAAATATTCCTTACGGTGATACCGTTGATATTGTTGCGGATGGCCCTCTTCCTTACTGGCTTACCTTAACCCCTACCGGAAATGGCACAGCAGTACTTGCAGGAACACCTGCAAATTCCGACATAGGTACTTATATTATTATTTTAGGTGCCGAGGACCTGTATCATCATAATTATAGTCCGGTGGAGCAGATTTTTACTATAGTTGTCACTGCCAATGTAATTACAGGTATTCCTGATATTTGTGTTGGTACAGCAACAACCCTCAGTGATGCAATAGCAGGTGGCACCTGGAGCAGCAGCAATACCAATGCCGTCGTTAATACATCCACTGGAATAATGACCGGAACCGCAGGGGGCACCTCAATAATAACATATACACTTGGGGCAGGTTGTACAACGGTTACAACAGCGACCATTAATGCATTGCCATCTGTTGCCGGTATATCCGGAGCAAGTGCAGCTTGTGTAGGATCAACCTCAACATTAACTAATAGTACTGCCGGCGGATTATGGAGCAGCAGCGATATAAGCGTTGCAACGATTGGTTCAGCATCAGGAACATATACGGGGGTAACAACAGGGACTTCAACTATTTCTTACATAGTTACAAATGGGTTGGGTTGTGTAAATAGTGTAACTGCCGTATTGGCAATTAATCCGTTTTTTGCTATTGCATCTTACGCAGGTGCGAATGGAACCATATCTCCTTCAGGAACTGCAAGTATCTGTTCAGGGGATAATGCGCCCTATACAATAACTGCCAATTCAGGTTATCACATACTTGATGTAATTGTTGACGGCAGCAGTGTGGGAGCCACGGGGTCATATATATTTACAGGAGTAAATGCTTCCCATACCATAAGTGCATCTTTTGCAGCAAGTTGCACACCGCCAGCTATTACCTGCTCTGGCGATACTACGCAAAATGCAGATCCGGGATCATGTAATGGAATTGTAACTTATCTGGCAGCAACCGCAACAGGTACCTCGCCAACCATTACTTATAGTCAAAACTCCGGTACTTCCTTCCCGGTAGGAACTACTACTGTTATTGCTACTGCTACCAATAGCTGCGGAACCGATAATTGCATCATGAAAATTACAGTTGTTGATAACGAGAACCCAACTATTACTGCACCAGGTAGCCTGACAGTAAATGCGGATGCCGGGGCTTGCTCTGCTGCAATAGTATCCCTGGGTACACCAACGGCAGCCGATAACTGCGGTGTGGCAGGCATAACTAATAATGCTATACCACCTTATGGAATAGGTACGACGGTAGTAACGTGGACAGTAACAGATATTCATGGCAATACAGCTGTAGCTACGCAAAACGTAGTTGTTATTGATAATCAGGCACCCACTATTACTGCACCCGGCAATGTAACAGTAAACGCTGATGCGGGCGCATGTTCTGCAGCAACTGTATCTTTAGGCACCCCAACTACAGCTGATAATTGCGGAGTTGCAAGTGTAACCAATGATGCAGCACCGCCTTATGCAACAGGCACAACAACAGTAACATGGACAGTAACGGATATTCACGGCAACACGGCAACAGCTACACAAAATGTAATCGTTGTTGATAACCAGAATCCAACGATTACTGCACCGGCCAGTGTAACAGTAAATGCAGATGCAGGCACTTGCGCAGCTGCAACGGTATCTCTCGGCACACCAATCACTGCCGATAACTGCGGCGTGGCAAGTGTAACAAATAATGCTATACCACCTTATGCAGTTGGTACAACAGTAGTGACCTGGACCGTAACTGATATACATGGTAATAAGTCAACAGCTTCACAAAATGTAACTGTTACTGACAACGAAAAACCAATTATTACAGCACCCGGCGATGTAACCGTAAATGCCGATGCCGGGGCTTGCTCCGCCGCAATAGTATCCCTGGGAACACCAGCCACAGCTGATAATTGCGGAGTAGCAAGTGTAGCAAATAATGCCACCCCACCTTATGCAGTAGGTACAACTGTAGTAACATGGACTGTAACAGATATACACGGCAACACGGCAACAGCTTCACAAAATGTAACTGTTATTGATAATCAGAATCCGACTATAATTGTGCCTCAGAATATAGCAATAGAGGGATACTGTATTCCTGTAGCAGTTTCTATAGGCACGCCTGTTACCGGTGATAACTGCGGGGTGGCTAGTGTTACAAATGACGCTCCTTCCATATTCCCGGTGGGAACAACAATAGTAACCTGGACAGTCACTGATATACATGGTAATATTACAACTGCTACACAAACAGTAATTGTAAGTGGCAGCATAGCTTTAACTGCAGCTACAGTTAATGTATCCTGCCATGGCGGAAGCAACGGTAGTATTACAACAAGCATTATTGGTGGTACGCCTTCCTATTCTTACTTATGGAGTACAGGGGCTACAACATCCGGTATTTCCGGCATTCCTGCAGGAACCTATAGTGTAACAGTTACTGACGCACATGAGTGCAGGGCAGGAGGTTCTTATGTTATTACACAACCTTCAGCATTGAGCCTTACTGCAGTGGTCGCAAATGTAAGTTGCAATGGTTTAAATAACGGAAGCATTACTACAAATGTAACCGGTGGAACAGCTGGATACAGTTATAGCTGGAGCACGGGCAGCACCAGCGCTAATTTAACAGCGCTTGCGCCCGGCACGTATTCTGTAACCGTTACAGATGCACATGGTTGCACTGTTACCGGTTCATATACCATCATACAGCCTTCTTCACTTGCATTAAGCGCAGTCACTGCAAACGCAGCCTGTCATGGAGGAAACGGAACGGTAACCACCACATTAACAGGCGGCACTTCTCCGTATGGCTACTTGTGGAGCAATGGAGCAACAACCTCAAACCTTACAGCTGTAGCAGGCACTTATTCTGTTACAGTCACTGATGCTGGTGGCTGCATGGTAAAGGGTGGTGCTTATACTATTACACAACCTGTTGCATTAAGTGTTACAGCCGCCATTACCAATGTAAGTTGTTATGGTGTAGCTAACGGCATCATTAATACCACGGTTACAGGAGGCACACCAGGTTATAGTTATACCTGGAGCAATGGTTCTACCGCGGCAAATCCATCTGGTCTTGCGGCTGGTACGTATTCTTTAATGGTAACAGATGCCAAAGGCTGTACACTAACTGCCGCCTATTCGGTAACACAACCTGCTGCAATAAGCATCACGGCAATTACCACCAATGTTAGTTGCTATGGAGGTTCAAATGGTAACATTAATACAACAGTTACCAGTGGTACCGGACCATACACTTATAGCTGGAGCAATGGATCGCTTGCAGCGGATCCTTTAGGCTTATCCGCAGGTAGCTACAGCGTAACTGTTACAGATGCTCATGGCTGCACCATAAAGGGCGGTACATATACAGTTACACAGCCAACAGCTGTGGTTGGCTCAATATCAGTTAGCCCTGTTTACAATGTAATTGGGTATGGTGATGCATATACAATATACCTGGTGTACGGCAATCAAACTGATACATTGACTGCGTCTGCAACAGGCGGGACCCCTGGCTATACTTATAGTTGGGCGCCAATATATGGGAGTACTTCTACATTAAGTGCTTCCCCTACAGCTACTACAACCTATTCAGTAACCATTACTGATGCACTCGGCTGTACTAAAACAGATACTCAAACCATCGTTGTAAAAGACATCCGGTGTAATGGAGATGGACTTGGGAAAGACCATACTAAGCCGAAAAGAAAATGTATTTATTTATGTTTTGATGGTCATAATGTAATGGTTGACTCCAGTGATGTTGCTACATATCTTGCATTAGGTTATAAGCTGGATCGTTGTAAGGGCAGCCATAGGTCATCAAATCCGGATGACAATTCAGAAACAGTTGGTACTGAATTTGCAGGCGACGTAATCAGGGTATATCCGAATCCCAATGAAGGAGTATTCAGTGTTGAAATACCTGCGGTACATAAAGAAGCGGAAATACAGATATCCGACATTACCGGCAGGATCATACAAACCAGAACTATTTCCGGTAATAATGGTGAACCGGTACAGTTCAGTCTCGGAAGCATTGCTCAGGGAATGTATTTCGTAAAAGTCAGAACCGGTGACAAAATCTACATAAACAAACTAATAAAGAAGTAGCTATTAAGCGGTTTAATTTAATAATCTAAATATTAATATGGAGCAAGATAAAGGATCAGTAGAACAAGCAGTAATTCAGACTGGTAAAAAAGTATGGAGTGATCCGGAGATCACTATATTAGCTATAAACGCAGGTACGCTTGGAGGGGTGTTAATAAATGATGACGGTGTGGGTTTTTCAAGCTAGCAATACCATACTTTTTTAAGGATTACATAATAATGTCATAAAAAAAGTTAACCGGAAATATTTCCGGTTAACTTTTTTTATGACCTCTGTTTATTAATCAGCATTGTTGCCGGAATTGCCGGAATCCGGCAAATGTTTGTTTTTCACGTCTTTGCATACTAACTTCATCACTTTCTATTAAACTTGTGATGTTAAATTAACGCCAGTTCGACGGTTTATTGTTTGAAATTCAACCAATAAAAGGATAAAATCCCGATA
>CAISOH010000295.1 GCA_903887005.1 uncultured Bacteroidota bacterium
TCAGAAGTTCCACAAACTAATATTTGTCGGAAAATTACAGATTTTTTCCTTTTTGGTTCTGGCTTGTCCAGGTTAGGAATTAGGAATTTGTAATTGGGATTGATTCCTTATAATGGGCTTTGATATTGTCATAAATATATAATTGTACAGTTTTCAAAGAAATTTTTTATTTTGTCTTTACGAGTATTATTATATTGATTATCAGTTAGGTGTGTAAATTTAGATAGAAAAGAACTGTACGTTATCTGTACGTTATCTGTACGTTTGCCTTCTTTGTCTGAACCGGAATTTTTAGAATTAAAGAATTAATGGAATGTGATAATATGTGTTATGATTTGTTTCAACTATGCTTTTTTACCGACTTCATGTATA
Source organism: uncultured Bacteroidota bacterium (assembly GCA_903887005.1). GTDB lineage: Bacteria > Bacteroidota > Bacteroidia > Chitinophagales > Chitinophagaceae > Nemorincola. The sequence continues at coordinate 373 of CAISOH010000295.1, forward strand.
AAGTATAATCTAAATTTTAAGGATTGCGCAATTCTAGTTGGAAATTTTTTTTTAGGGTGATGGAAATGATATTTTAGCTGATAATCAATGACATATGCTAATTTTATCCACAAATTCTTGCGCATTTCTTGCGCTCCGTTGCGCATTCTTTGCACACTGATATTTTATAATATTAAAATAAATGTCATAATATATGAATTCAGGGACAAATATAGACATTATTATTGACAATTCCAAATAAATTGTATAATATATTTTTGTTTTATGTGACCTGATGTTGTGGAACTGAGTCAATTATCCAATAAAAATAAATGCTACCACAATGATGCTCTGATGCAAACGGAACATAATTGTGAACACGGTCATGCCATGTAGCGGAGACGCAAGCATTGCGTCTCTACGTTTTATGACATTAATTTTATGATGGTTGCCTGGCGATTATAGAATCCCGTCTGACACCTGAACATGCCTTCGCCTCCTCCTTCGCCTCCTCCTTCGCTGAAAAAGCTACGGCGGTTGATAAAAAGCTATGGCAGTTGATAAAAAGGTGTACTGACGGGGTCGCTGGCCGCCGTCAGCACACCTCCAAGGGTGTCAGACGGCAGTAGCGTGGGCTGCTGAAGTGCAGCAGAAAGCCCACCCGCTGCCGAAAAACCCCGTCTGACACCTGAAAAAGGTGTACTGACGTGGTCGCTGGCCGCCGTCAGCACACCTCCAAGGGTGTCAGACGGCAGTAGCATGGGCTGCTGAAGTGCAGCAGAAAGCGCACCCGCTGCCGAACAACCCCGTCTGACACCTGAAAAAGGTGTACTGACGGGGTCGCTGGCCGCAGTCAGCACACCTCCAAGGGTGTCAGACGGCAGTAGCATGGGCTGCTGAAGTGCAGTAGAAAGCTCAACCGCTGCCGAACATAGACACGAGTGATCCTTTGGAACACTCGCGCCAGACGGGAATTGATTTTTTTTTTACTCATTTCGTAAAATTGCTTCGTGCCTTGTAAAGAAATGTATAGTTACGCAGGGGTGCTCATTTCATAAAGTACATCCGGGCAGAAATCAAGTTGGTTATCCCATTTTAAAGTACCATAAGAATCAAGTTGCACTTTTTTAAAATAATTGATGTCACTTATTCTGCTGGCCCATCCATCGTTAGCCTGTCTGAATTTTTCAATCCAATCTGATAAATCAATTAACCTCATTTCATTGGTATTGAATAAACAAACCAACGAAAAGTCATCATTCACGCTTTTTATTTGTTTTATAAAATGCAGCATCTTTATTAGTTTTATTTCAAAGGGTCAATTTCATGCCAGGAAACTGGTAGCTTTCTTAATCCCTCAAAGTTGGTAATAAGTTCATTTTCGTGCAGTACAGCCCATGCCTGTATTAATTTCAGTTGTTTTTTAGGTATTTCACCTTCTATAATTTCTCCGGTGCTAATGCTGATCATAGCTTTATATTCACCAAATTCCGCATGAAAATGAGCTGGCAAATGGTCATTAAAGAACATTTTTATTATAATCCCATAGAAGCGGCTTACTTCAGGCATAAATTCTTTAATGAATTTTTATAGTTGTAAAGTTATGGTTTTTTTTCGCGGAACAAAAGGGAATCAAAACTACAAGGCTTAGTTCTTTTCATTTTATAAAATATCCAATACTGCAAATTAGAGAATAAACGGGATGTATGCAATAATATTTTTATTCGGGTAACAAGAAAACAAAATCCTACTCCTTCACAAATTTACTCACCGTTTTCACCCCCTCGCTATCTGTCACCTTCACCACATACACACCCGCAGGCAGGTTTTCGATATTCACTTTCCACAACTCACCGGTCATTGCGTGGCTCGATGCAACCTCACGATATATCTCCTGCCCTATTAGGTTACTGATGGTTACATCACTTATTTTATTGGCAGCAATAATAGTTAACTCATTGTGTGCAGGATTTGGGTAAATATCAATAACGTTTGAGGTAATAGTATTGATACCTGTTCGATCAACAGCAACGATATGAGCCACAGACGTAGTGCTATCCCAGCAGCCAAATCCAATAGGCACTACCCTTGCCGTAATCGTATCTACTCCTCCTGGCTTGGTGTAAGTTACAGATGGCACAGTAGTAGTAGTAAATTCTACTCCATGATTCAGCCAATGTATAAGGTAGCTACTGCCTGCATTTGCTATTGTTGCGGTTAGAGTTACCGTAGTGCCAACAATTGCAGAAATAACTCCTGACAGAGAAATGGAAGGAATTGTAAATATAGGTTGTATTACTTTACGTATCCTGTGGTTATAATTATCAGCAATATACAAATTACTGCAAACATCAAAAGCAAGTCCTTGCGGCCAATTAATTTGTGCCACTGTAGCTGGTATGCCATCTCCATTATAACCACCTATCCCTGTTCCCGCCACAGTATGAATAAAGCCAAACGAATCAATTTTTCTAACCCTATTATTGTAATTGTCGCATAAATACAAATTTTCATTTTTGTCAATTGCTACTGCAATAGGGTCAAACTGAGCAGTTGTGGCAGGAATATTATCGCCGCTAAATAAATAACTGCCATTGCCGGCGACGGTAGTTATTATACCAAAGGTATCTATTTTCCGGATTCTTCTATTTCCTTCATCAGCCATAAACAAATTACCTACAGCATCAAATTTGATTGAAATAATTCCATTATTTTTAGCACTGGTTGCAGGCCCACCATCACCACTAAAACCAAGTATACCAGTTCCTGTTATTGTGGAAATATCCCCGGCACTATTAATTTTACGCACTCGTCCATTGGTGAAATCAGCAAAAAATAAATTGCCGTATTTATCAAAATCAATTGAGGCTGGTCCAAATATCATAGCAGCAGTTGCGGGTCCTCCGTCTCCACTAAACCCTCCTGTACCTGTACCTGCTATAGTTGTTATAATACCTGTACTAATATCTACTTTTCTAATCCTATTATTGTCTCCATCCGGAATATATATATTGCCTGATTTATCCAAAGCAATTTCAAGAGGACCTTTTAATTGCGCCAAAGTAGCTGCACCGCCATCCCCATAATAACCAGCTGTACCTGTTCCTGCTATTGTAGTAATAATACCTGAAGAACTAACTTTGCATATTCTTGAATCAGATACATCGGTTGAAAAATAAAAGTTTCCTAAAGAGTCGAAAACGCCTCCAACACAACCGTAAATACTTGTGGCAGTAGCTGGAACACCTTCTGAAGATACTCCAAGAGACCCGTTTCCACAAAAAGTCGTGATTATCTGCCCATGTCCAACAAAAGGCAATAAAAGAAAGAGAAATAAAATTCTTTTCATTTTATAAAATATCAAATACTGCAAATTAGAGAATAAACGGGATGTATGCAATAATATTTTTATTCGGGTAACAAGAAAACAAAATCCTACTCCTTCACAAACTTACCCACCGTTTTTATCCCTTCACTATCTGTCACCTTCACCACATACACACCCGCAGGCAGGTTTTCAATATTCACTTTCCACAACTCACCGGTCATTGCGTGGCTCAAAGCAACCTCACTATACACTACTTGCCCTATAAGGCTGCTGATGGTTACATTGCTTATTTTATTACCGGCAATAATAGATAACTCATTGTGTGCAGGATTGGGGTAGATTTGAATAGATTGGCTTAAAAAATTGTTTATACCAACATGGGAAGTCGTAACCACGTGCATTGAAGAACTACCAGAGTCAAAACAGCCAGAAGCAGGAAATACTTTTGCTGTGATAGAATCATCGCTGAAAGTTTTTGTGTAGGTAACAGAAGGAATTGTAGTTGTAGCAAATGAGACACCGTGATTCATCCATTCTATACTGTAACTACTACCTGCACCAGTAATAGAGGCTGTAATTGTTACCAAGCTACCAATAGGTGCTGAAACCGGAACTGTAAGTGAGACAACTACAGGGGGAATTGGCATTGTTACTTTACGAATGCGATAATTTATTTCATCTTCAAAATACATATTCCCACATGCATCAAAAGCAATACCTAGTGGAGTATAGATTTGTGCAGATGTTGATGGTATTCCATCGCCATTATAACCTGCAATTCCAGTTCCTACTACAGTATAGATTATTCCCATATTATTAACCATACGAATTCTCTGATTACTATCCGAAACATATAAATTATCCATATTGTCAATGCATAGTGCAAGTGGTCCGATTCCGGTTGCAGTAGCTGGTATCCCATCACCACTGTAAAGTGTTATTCCATTACCCGCTACTGTACTGATAATGCCAAAAGTATCTATTTTACGAACCCGTTTATTCATACGATCTGTTAAATATAAATTATCCTTACTATCTACTGCAATGCATAATGGATTCCACAATTGCGCAGCAGTTGCGGGTCCTCCATCTCCGCCATAGCCAATGACGCCCGTTCCGGCATAAGTAGAAATAATTCCTGAAACATTCACTTTCCGGATATTATTATTATACCCGTCAGAAATATAAAGGTTGCCCCGCTTGTCAAAATGAATATCCGTTGGAAAAAATGCACCGGCAGTAGCAGGCCCTCCATCTCCAGAAGCAGTACCAATACCTGTTCCTGCAAATGTCGTAATGATACCAGTCGCAATATCTACTTTTCGTATCCTGAAATTTTGGTGGTCTGCAATAAATAAATTCCCAAATGTATCGCAGGCAATTCCTTCAATATATTTGAATGAGGCCGTGCTTGCAGGTCCATTATCTCCACCAAAGCCAAATGAGCCAATGCCAGCAACGGTAGTTATTATTCCAGCAGTATCAATTTTTCTTACTGTTTCAAAACTGAACTGACTAAAATAATAATTGCCGAATTTATCAAACGTACCAAAATGTGAATCTGCAATTTTCGCGATTTTAGCTAATCCACCATCTCCTGTACTACCACTTGTGCCACCACCTGCTATTGTAGTAATTATTTGCGCATGTCCTATAAACGGCAATAAAAGAAACAGAAATAGGATTCTTTTCATTTTATAAAATATCCAATACTGCAAATTAGAGAATAAACGGGATGTATGCAATACTATTTTTTTTGTGAATGCGGATCGATAAAACAACCGGTCACATCCTGCAATAGAATTTTGAATGTTTCTGCAATTATAGAAAAGGGTTCATGATTTTGATCCCATTTTCAATAATCTGGCTATGATGTAAATCTTCAGAATATAAAATAGTACAATTACATTTGAGCGCTGCGGAAATAATCAAACTGTCGTAAAATGAGAAACTGTACCGGTTAGCCATGCGGCAGGCTTGTTTCACGTCTTTAGCTGTCAGCGTATGTATGAAGAAATTATTTTCAAAGTCAGTTATCAGCTCCTCCAGGTTATGCCAGCTGACAGCATACTTTTTATGAAGTACATTGGCTGTTTCATTTAGCACCTGTGTGGAAATATAAACATTATCTGTTGTTGCCAATGTCCGTGCAATCCTCTGTTTGTTTAAATCGGAATTGGAATAGCAATAAACAAGGATGTTGCTGTATAAAAATATTTTATCGTTCATTAGCTTCATCTCTGTTAAACTTAAAACCGGTAGTATCAATTTTTATTGAATCAAACGAGATGAATTTTTTAGGAAGTTCTTTGTTCTGCAACCCTTCGTTTCTGGCAAAAGCGATTATTTCCAGTTCTTTACCTATGTAGCTCTCAGGTATAGTAAATGAAAGGTTTACAATCTGGTTATCAGGAACAATTACGGTTTGTATCATAAAGCTATATTGTTTCAGGTATCATTATTATTGCAAATATACGTTTTTTTGAAAAAACAGCATTATTTGTTGCGTAGGGCAAACAGAACCGCAGGCTGCTTTTCATTTTATAAAATATCCAATACTGCAAATTAGAGAATAAACGGGATGTAGGGAATAATATTTTTATCAGGAGTAGAAATAAAGTGAAGATTTGGTAAGGGACATAATTGCCTCGTAGTATTTGAAATAAAGATAGGGTATTATTATTGTTTGGGAAGATAAATGCTGAGGACGCGCGCGCTCAGCTTTCGTGCCCTGATTGACGCCAAGTCCCTGAAAAAGGAGACTTGGCTGCGACGGAATAATGGCCCAGTTGCGTAATGGCTCAATGGCTCAATTAATGTGGAAATGCGTTGGCAATAATACTTGCTCGCTATTCAGGAGCGGTGCTTAAATTCAGCATGTCATGGTTCGGCGCGGCTCACCATGACAGTAATTCTATTTGACAATTGCTCACCATGACAGGAATGCTATTCGGCGAGGCTCACCATGACAGGAATTCTATTGAATGTGGGCTCACCTTGACCATTGCTTACAATGACAGGAAATCTATCGCTCAGGACAGGCTCAATAGCAATCGTGTTGATGCAGGGTGCCAACGCCACTGGTGTATAATAGCTGCGATAGCGCCCGGCCAATAAATATTTTATTTGACTTCCTGAATGAAATTAATTCTTTACAAATACCCTTGAACCCAACCTTTCCCCATTCCTGCTCAGCATGATCATGTAAACCCCGGGTGGTAGCCCGGATAATCCGAAGCTTCCGGCGCCATTTTCAATAACTGTGGTTTTCCGCTCCTTACCAAGTATGTCATACAAGGTAGCATCTATGTTGTCAGGTCTGTTCATACCCTTCACTTCCATATTTATTTCCTGCCCTGCGGGGTTTGGGAACAAAAGTATCTCCATGTTGTTGTCACTGACGCCCGCTATGCCGGTTGGCGCGTTATAATAAGACTTTTGCAAACAGCCGTTATGATAGGTCATTACCCAGTAATACTTTTTCAGAAAATCAGGATTTTGATTGTAGTAATTCTGGTTTACCATACCAGGCAGCAGCGTCGAATCTAATGTTACCGCATCATCATAACCCCACTGGTAACTTCCGGCAGTATTGTCTTTGCATACAAATTCAGGAGCGTAATACACAACAACGGGGTTGGGCGATTCGCCGGGGCCAATATTAAATACAAGGGTATCGTAACTGCTGCAATCTGTAGCCAATGCCTCTGTAGCCAATGTTACCATATTGGTTCCCGCTGAATTAAAATTAATTAAGCAATATTGCCGGTTTTGAGAAACAGCATATACAATGGCGTTTGCTGCGCTCCATATATAATGCGCTCCGGCCGGTTCAGTAGTATCTGCCCCAAAATTCTGGAACAGGCTGTTTGTACATAATTGCAAACCCGGATGGGTAGTAATATGCGCCCTGGCAGGTGTTGCGTTCACGGTAACAGCGATACCTGTTTTGTCGGTACCGCAACTATTGGTATAAGTATAGGAAATAGTAGTTATGCCGGTTGCTAAGCCGGTTACAAGGCCGGATGCATTGATCCCCGCAATGCTGTTATTACCACTTGTCCATACCCCGCCTGTGGCATTGTCGCTTAACAGTTCTGTTGACCCGGCACAGAGGTTCGTTTTGCCCTTTATGGTTCCTGCGTCTGGCAATGGATCAACAATAACCTTTGCGGTTGCGGTATCACAGGAATTTAAGGCGAAATAAGAAATAGTGGTAGTTCCTGTAGCTATACCGGTAACAACTCCTGACGCGTCAATACTTGCAACCGCGCTGTTGCTGCTGCTCCATGTGCCGCCATTAACAGCATTTATGAGTGTTGTGGTTTTACCCTTACAAACAGATGTTTTGCCATTGATAGGAGGTATTAAAGGATATACAGTTACGGTAGTGGCAGCAGTGCATCCTGCATTGGTGGAATAAGTTATTGTTGTGGTGCCACCGGATACACCGGTTACGATTCCTGAGTTATTAACAGATGCTATGGCAGTTGAGCTGCTGTTCCAGTTGCCCGGTGCACCAATAGAATCACTGAGCGCTGTTGTTTTGCCTTCACAAACATCCTTAATACCAGTTATTGGCGCTGGTTCGGGACTTACAGTGGCCGTGGTTGTCTCATAACACCCTGTTGAAAGCGTATAGGTAATGGTTGCTGAACCTAATGTTTTTCCACTTATGAGGCCGGTGCCCGCAGCTACAATAACGGTAGTGTCGGTGCTGCTCCATATACCGCCTGAACTGGCATCAGATAATGTTGTGGTGAGGCCTGAACAAATATTTTTATTCCCGGTTATTGGCGCAGGCAACGGGGCGACAGTTACTTGTTTGGTTGCCATGCAGCCTGTAGCAAGTGTAAAGCTGATTGTTGCCGTACCAGGCGACACACCGGTTACAATGCCTGAACCTGTACCAATCGCAACTGTAAGATCGGCGCTGTTCCAGCTGCCGCCCGGAGTAGTATCACTGAATTGCGTTGGTACACTTACACAAACAGTTGCTTTCCCGGTTATTGCTGCCGGAACCGGGTTTACTGTTGTTATTTTCGTTGTTATACATCCTGTTGGAAGCGTATAAGTAATAGTTGCAGTGCCTCCGGATATACCGGTAACAATACCTTTGCCCGGACTGACAGTTGCTATTGTAATAGAATCAGCGTTCCATATTCCTCCTGCGTCTGCATCACTTAAAGGTATTGTATAACCTGCGCAAACATTTGAAGCTCCTGTAATAGGAGATGGGAGAGGGTTAACCGTCAATGTTATTGTTCTGTTACAACCGGTGGCAATGGTATAGGTTATGGTGGAAGTTCCGGGGGAAAGCCCCTTCACAATTCCTGTTATTGCACCGATAGTCGCAATTGTTGGATTGCCGGAGCCCCATGTCCCGCCCCCCGGGTCAGTCAATGTATCTGAAAGCCCGTTGCACAGGTGGAAAGCGCCTGTTATTGGGGAAGGTAAGGAATCAACAGTAATAGCGGTAGTTACCATACAGCTGTTTCCAAGCATATAAGATATGGTAGCAGTGCCCGCAGTTATTCCCGAAACTAGGCCTGATCCCGTGCCAACAGAAGCAATTGCATTATTGTTGCTGCTCCATGTTCCGAATGGTATGAGGTCGCTTAACGCGGTTGCAGAGCCTGCGCAGATAATTGTTGTTCCGGTTATAGCTGACGGGGCTATTTTTACCGTCGCCGGAGCAGTAATTTTACAGCCTGTTGCAAGTGTGTAGGTAATGGTAGTAGTCCCGACAGATACTCCGTTAATAATGCCGGTGGTGGGATTAATAGTCGCCACAGTGCTAACGCTGCTATTCCATGTGCCTCCTGCGTCTGCGTCGCTTAATGGTGTAGGTTGTCCTAAGCAAATATTGGAAGTCCCGGAAATTAGGGATGGTATTGGATTTACTGTTACTGGTATAGTAGCAGCACAGCCTGAACTGATTGTATAGCTGATTGTGACTGTTCCCGCTGCGAAACCGGAAACTAAGCCGGAACCTGTGATTACAGGGGCAATAGCTATATTGCTGCTGCTCCATTTGCCGCCGGGGGAAGGATCGCTTAAAGTAATTGTTGCGCCGGCGCACAGACTATCAGGGCCTGAGATTGCCGATGGTGCAGGAGTGGCGGTTACGGTTTTAGTTGCACCACAACCTGACCCCATTGAATAATCAATAGTAAATACTCCGGTTGACAAGCCGGTTAAATCACCGCTGGTTATGTTTATAGTTGCAATGCCTGTATTACTGCTATACCAGCTGCCACCCGCAATTGCATCACTCAATGTTATAGTAGTACCTATGCAAATAGTTGATGGGCCCGAAATAGCGACAGGTGAAGAATCAACTTTTATTATGGTTGTAGCTGCGCAGCCTGAGGGTAATTGATAAGATATTGTTGCAGTGCCTCCCGCAATTCCTGTAACGACCGCATTCTTTGATCCTATAGTCGCTATTGCAATATTGCTGCTGATCCATGTGCCTCCGGCGGTGGCGTCGCTTAACTTGGTTGTCAGGCCGGTGCATACAGCTGTTGTTCCGGTTATAGCGGCAGGCATGGAATTTACGGTTGCCGTTATCGTTGATTTGCATCCGTCAGAAATAGTATAGGCTATCACCACAGTATCCGGAATAATACCGTTAACTATTCCCGTACCTGTGCCAACCGTGGCAATGGAGGTATTGCTGCTGCTCCATGTACCTCCGCTTGTTGCATCGCTCAATATATCCGGCAGGCCGATGCAAATCCCCGGAGAACCTGTTATTGCTGCGGGCCCGGCATTCACCGTAATGTTTTTGGTGATAGTGCCCTTACACCCATTGCCATTTGTGACTGATAATGTCACCGCTTGTGTTCCTGCGGTGCTGTAGGTGTAGGTAGCGGTATCAGCAGTGCTTGTGGCGCCGGGACCAAATGTCCACAGCCATGATTTATCGGAAGAATAATGGCTGAAAGAGGAATCAATAAATGTAATGCCGCTGTTTTGGCAGGCAGGATAAGAGAGGATGGTAAAACCCGGAATAAGGGTATCTACTTTTATAGTATCCGCGCCCGTGCTGATACTCAAACATCCGGAACTGTCAGTAAGTATAAGTTTAGGAACATAAGATCCCACTGTGAGGTAACTATGCGATATAGTATCAAATAATGAGGTGTTGGAAATGATCCCGTCGTTGAAATCCCACTCTATATTGGTAACTCCTGACAGCGAAGCCTTGAAATGCACCGGCAAGGGTGTACAAACGGACAATGGCGTATAGGAAAAAGCGCCCGAATATCCGAAAATACTCGCATGGCCGATAGCGGAATCAATGCATCCGTATGAATTTACCGCAACCAGTTTTATGGTATATAGTTTACGGGTCAAATAGATAGCGTTAGGGGATGTAGTTAAAGAATAAGTGCCATCGCCGAATGACCAGTGGCTGGATGTGCTGCCAATACTGGTATTTGTAAAGTTAACATTCAGAGGCGGGCAGACCGCAAATGAATCGCTCATCACGAATGAAGCTGCAGGCACAGGGTTCACGGTAATGTAATTGGGGAGAATTGAAGTGTCGGTACACCCCATAATGTCGGTAACTATCAGTTTTACTGTATATAGGCCAGTTGTGGTATAGGAATGCGCGGGTAACGCAAGCGTGCTAGTGGTGCCATCGCCAAATACCCATAAATATTTGGAACCTCCGATAGAGTAGTTATTAAATCCGGTACTGCTCCCTAAACATAAATAAGTGGAACTGGCAGAGAATGCCGCAATTGGTTTATAGACTGTAATATGGGATGAACTGGTATAAGTATCAAAACACCCGACATTATCCGTTATCGTTTCTGTAATAGTAAAAACACCTCCCGTAGTATAGGTATGCACTACTGTAGGGCTGCTTCGTGGAGGACGGGTTGTATCGCCGAAATTCCACAGATAATCGGATATGTAAGCGCCGCTTATATCCGTGCTGTGATCAGTAAAAGTTGCAACTAGTGGTGGACATCCGGCTGTGACGGTGAAACTGAAATTTGCCTTTGGGTCGGGAACTGATATGTTCGTCGTTCCTGTATCAAGGCATCCATGGTTGTCAGTAACAATTATTGTAACAGTATTAACGCTTGTTGTGTGGATAGCATGAGAAAAACTATCATACAGTATTGACGGAGGGCTCATCGGAATTGGATTGTAGGGAATAGTCGAGTCAATAAAAGAGCCGTTAATATACCACTTGGATTTTGTTGCCATGATGACCGGGGCCCCCCCGTCCATAACACAATTGATCTTCGCATCAACAGTATCAACAATATCCTTGCAGATATATGTATGAATTGGCGTTAGTACTGGTGAAAGCCGCTGTAGAAATACAGGAGTTTTTGAGGTATCCCGGCATCCGGTGGTAGTATTGGAGGTGCTGAGCTGAACAGTGTATTTTGTCTGAGCGGGAAAATAATGGACAGGGTTAGTTAAAGTAGAAGTAGTGCCATCCCCGAAATCCCATATGCGGGTATCATCGCCATTGAGATAATAATCAGTAAAACTTACCCCGTTATCAGGAATACAGGTGTAAGTGAATATAAAATCCGCGCCTGAAGGTTTAACAGTATCTTTTAAATAAAATGGTTTGCTTTCACAGCCATGAGACCATACTTTTAAACCTACGTTAAACGTATCCGGTGAGGTAAATTTATGTTTTGTGGTAGGGGTATTATCACCGCCGCCATCACCGTAGCTCCAGTCATATCCGTCAATAAGGCTCAAGTTGGTGGAAGTGCTGGTAAAGGATACGGACTGCCCCGCGCATATTATGGTCGGGGTTCTCGTAAATGACGGCACTTGTAACGAACCGATCTCAATTCTCGGCAAAGCAGTTCGTATGGTACATCCATTGCTGGTTACAGCAGTACATTGTACGGTATAGTAATTTACGGCCGTATAGGTATGAGATGGGTTTGGGAGGGTTGAAACAGGCGAACCATCGCCAAAATCCCATGAATAAGAGCTTATACCGTGAGGATATGGGAATGTGGGAGTTGTAATAAAAAGATCAATTTCATATTCGGCATCACTGGTAAAACTACAGGTTTGGGGAATGCAACCGAGCGAATGATCTGTAGTAAGGACAAGGAATGGATCTTTTATGGTATCAACCTGTTCAATTGTGCTTGTGCAGCCTGATCCATCTGTTATGACCATATCTATTGTATAGATCAAAGGAGGGTTGGTAGGATAAGGTGGCAATGCAATAACACTGGGAGGATGATAAGTATGGGTTACTGTTGGGCCGGGAGCGGAATTCAAATCACCGAAATGCCACATTATGGTATTGCCGGGAGCAGTTGTACCGGTGAATGTCAGTGTTGAGGCGGGAGTACATGGCTGGGATACAGAAAAACTTCCTGTAGGGGCTGAAATAGTAATAGGATGTGTAATAGAATCATAACAAAGACCGTCAAATATTATTAGCTTAACAGTATAATAGCCACTTGCGGCATAAGTATATACCGGGTTCTCGTCAGTGGATGAGCCGCCATCACCGAAATACCACTGGCTCGTAATATGCGTAGAACTGGTATTAGTGAAATTAACGGGTGTTAAACAGCCTCTTGATACGCTGGAAAATTGTGCCGAAAGACTCCCTAATGTGATATAAGAGTATTGTACTAAGCTGTCTGTACAGCCATTGCCGTCTTTTACATTCAGTTTTACGGTATTGGGGCCGGAGGTAATATAAGTATGGGTGGGATTGGTGGCTGTTGATGTGCCGCCATCCCCAAACGACCATAAATAAGAATATGGGCCGGTACCGGTTGTAGTGTTTGTGAAAGCGGCGGTTGCCGGGGCGGTACAGAAAAAGGTGGTAAGCGATTTGAAGCCGGCAGTTGAAGACGCATTTACAGTAATGTAACCACTTTTACCCAATGAACTGATACATCCGGGTTTGTTCTTCGCGAACAATGTAATATTATAAGACCCTGCCGTGGGGTAGGAATAAACAGGTGAATTGGCATTGCTGGAATTGCCGTCTCCAAAATTCCAGGTATAGGCTAATGGCCCCCATGCGTTCGATATACTGGTGCTGGTGAATGTTATGGGCATGCCCTTACACACAATAGAGTCGTTTGCTGAAAAGCTTACGGACGGTGTTTTATATGCTATGATGATTAAAGAGTAGGTTACGCTCGAACCACTGTTGGAGGCAGTAAGTGTAACGGTATAGGTGCCTGCTGAAGAATAGCTTGCAGATGGATTTGCGATGGAGGTAATAGTGCCATTCCCTAAATCCCACGAATAGCTGGTAGCGCCCGTTGATGTATTGGTGAAATGCACGATCATTGGTGCGCAACCGGCAGTATCACTTGCTGTAAAGCTTGCGGTTAATTGCCCTTTTACTATAAAAGAACCAAGGCAAAGAAAGAAGACGAAAAAGAATTTCAACAATAATTTGGGCATAGCTGTTTTACTTATACAATGTTTGTTTCTGCCTTTTTCGAAATTTTTCGATAAGGAAAATAATTTTTTCCGGCTTAAAAAAACGAAAAAAATCATAACGGTTAAATGTGAAAAATATAAAAAGCCTTTATGCCGGCAAGGTATAGGTTTCTACATTTTTATTAAATTAATTAATATTTTTAACTTTTAATGAAATTTGATAACAATAATTTGCAAAATAAGTAAGCGTAATTAATTCATTATAGTTTTTTTTACTTATGATAAATTAATTTATTATTCCAGACAAAATAAAATCACGTTTCATGGATGTAAATAATTATTTTTGTTTGCTAATAAAAATTCAATCACGGCATTTGCAATTTCTGCTAATCAATAAATGAATAACACATACACTGATCTCGTAAAACAGACTTTCCATTTTCCCCAGGAAGGATTCGATGTGAATGACAACAATACACTGGAGTTTAATGGAGTGGATGTACAGGCGCTCATAGATAAGTACGGGACTCCCTTTAAGCTGACTTTCCTGCCTAAGATAGGGATGCAGATTCAGAAGGCGAAAAAGATGTTTGCCGATGCAATCAAAAAACACAGGTACGAAGGCAGGTATTTTTATTGTTATTGTACCAAAAGCTCTCACTTCTCTTTTATTGTAGAGGAAACCCTCAAGCAAGGCGTTAACCTCGAAACATCTTTTGCTTACGATATAGATATTATCTGGCAGCTTTATAAAAAGAAAAAGATAACCAAGGATATTTTTATTATTTGCAACGGATTTAAAACACGCCAATATACACGGAACATTGCAAAATTAATTAACGATGGTTTTAAAAATGTAATACCCGTCATTGACAACAAAAATGAATTTGATGATTACAAACGCTCTATCAGGGCGAAAGAGCCGGTAAATATCGGGATCAGGATTGCAAGCGAAGAAGAGCCGACTTTCGATTTTTATACTTCCCGTCTCGGTATCCGTAGCCGTGATGTGCTGGAATTTTATGTGGATAAAATAAAAGGCAATGATAAATTTCGCCTGAAAATGCTCCACTTCTTTATGAATAAGGGTATTAAGGATGATGTATATTACTGGAGCGAACTGAACAAGGTATTGAATATTTACTCCCAGTTGAAGAAAGTATGCCCCGAACTTAGTGGTCTTAACATTGGAGGCGGGTTGCCAATAAAACATTCACTTGGTTTTGAGTACGATTATAATTACATGATAAATGAGATCGTGTCCACTATAAAAAAAGTGTGTAAAAAAAATAAAGTCGATGTGCCTGATATATATACCGAGTTTGGCTCATTTACTGTTGGGGAAGCCGGCGCTGTAGTATATAGTGTACTGGATGAAAAAATGCAGAACGACCGTGAGATATGGTATATGATAGATAGCTCTTTCATTACCACATTGCCGGATACCTGGGGGATTGGTGAGAAATTCCTCATGCTGCCCATTAATAAATGGGAAAGTGAATACCAGGAAGTGCACCTGGGAGGGCTCACCTGCGACAGCCATGACTTCTACACTTCAGAAGAGCATATTAATGCAGTGTTCCTGCCGAAATTAGACAAAGAGAAAGGGAAGAATCCTTTGTACATAGGTTTCTTTCATACAGGCGCTTACCAGGATCAACTTGCCGGATATGGCGGAATAAAACATTGTATGATTCCTTCGCCCAAACATATTGTAGTGGAATACGATAAAGAAGGTAACCTCGAAGACTGGCTCTACGCCAAGGAACAAACCCCCCAGAGCATGTTGAAGATTCTTGGGTATATCAAATAAATTCAAAATTCAAAATTCAAAATTCAAAATTCAAAATTCAAAATTCAAAATTCAAAATTCAAAATTCAAAATTCAAA
>CAISOH010000296.1 GCA_903887005.1 uncultured Bacteroidota bacterium
AGGTAGGAAGCATCTGTACTCGTGTTAGTCTTTGCGAGGCACGAAGCAATCTCGCGACAACACAATTTTCCTTCATTGAGCTGGAATGCTCCGTTAGGTGCTAAAGCTTTGTAGTGATTTGAATTTCAATGTTACACGCGCCCCGTTAGGGCCGCAACAATTCGAGATTGGATAGGGGATTATAAATGCCAGTTGCAAACTGGTTAAATTGCTTAGACACGAGTTAGCTCACGCTCAATGCTATGCGGCAAAACTCGCGCCAGACGGGAAAATGTTTGAAAATGTTTTCTTTTCTACGGTATAACAGCGACCAGTGTTTACTTTTTTTTGACAACCTTAAGCCAGATGGGTTTCGGCTAAGCCGGGCAGGGACATTCGCAAATCGGAGATTTGCTTCCACCACGACATAGACAGAGTCTATGCCGAACTGTAATTTTTATTTTTTTACTGGAAGATTACGGGGAACAATGGACATTCGCAAATCGGAGATTTGCTTCCACTACGACATAGACAGAGTCTATGCCGAACTGTAATTTTTATTTTTTACTGGAAGATTACGGACAACAATGGGAACAATAAGTCAACCGTAGGTTATTATTTTTTTACAAATTTCTTTACCATAATCCCATTATCTCCTTTAAGGTTGAGATAATAAAAACCGGCAGGCAACATTTTGATGTCAACATTAGTTTGCATCAAGGTCAGTTGTTCTTTTATCAACACTTGTCCCATCTCATTCATAATAGTGACTGAAGAGAATGCATTTTTATTCATTTCGATTGTTAGCACGTCACTGGCCGGATTCGGAAATATCTCTGTAGTATGTTTTATGGTACTCTTAGTACTAAGTTCACATGTAGCGCAAATAATATTTTCTACTGTATTAGTCAATATTGCCGGGTTGTAATCAAAGAAAATACCTGCTTTATTGAAAATTGTCGTGCTATCCGGCAATCCTTTTTTAGTGTTTATATTAAACATCAACATTCCATCACATTGGTTGTGGTGGCTACTATCAAGCAAGTTAATGCTTGGAAAATCAAACTTGAATATTGTATGTGCATTTGATGTAAATTTAGAAATATTCATAACAGAAGATGCAGCAAGGATATTAAGTGTCTTTGGGTCAACGTTATCAGATAAGGTATCCATTACATAAATATTAAAGGCTGTGTCATTACCTGTATTTTCAAAATTGATCGTGTACTTTAGTTGAGTTTCCGGGTTGATAAAACCACCTGGAGTTACAGCCATTTCATTAGGATCGAAAGATCCGGTTATTGTGTCTAATCTTATTTCATTGTTGTTAGATAAGTTTAAGTCGCCTGAAATAGACGGGGTTATTGTTAATATTGAGTTGACGGTGTCTCCCGGTGTTAACCATGTTTTTGTAGGTATTCCAAGTGTTGCAAAGATTTGAACCGGATATTTTGAATGAGCGGAGATACCACTAAAATCCCAACTAATAGAATTCGCTGTGACAGATGAAGGAGATGGCATAGATGATTCAAATACATACTTTGGGCTAAAGTTCATTGACAAAATAGCATTTTCAGGTGTACACATATTGTTATATACCAGAATGTCAGCTTGGGCTCTGTGCCTGCCTGTACGCATACTTACATTTTCTCCAATATCAAAACCTGGTGTGGAAGAACAACTAAAACCAATTGATTTATTATGATTCAAATTTATTTGAAGAGTATCAGAAACTACTCCTGAAGCTGGGCATGTTACATAAAATCCGATTGGTGCAGATAGAACCTTGCAAGAGTATATGTCACCAAGGCTTCCTTTTGCATCATAATATAAGCCATTGGTTACGGATAGCGTATCTACAGGCACAGAATTAGAGTCAATTTCTACAGTTATTGGGCGAATCATATCATGGTCATTTGAACTGTCATATATGCAAGTGCCATGATCATCGTAATAGAATTTAAATGGTATGGTTCTACAGAAAGTATATAGAAAAGGATAGGTAACAGAATCTTCACGAGATGTTCCATTCATTAAAATGTGCTTGATCGTATAGGTGCCCGGTGCATCATAGACATGGTCAAATGTTGCATAGCCACCACCAAATGTACTTAAAACAGAAGTTGTATCTGATTGACCATCGCCAAAATATGTTTTAAGACTAAATCCCGGATGGTAATGCAGTAAGGAAACTGTGAAGTTTGCACCTGAACAATGTTTGTCAACAAAAACTGAAAAACTATCGGACACAGCGTTGGGAATAAAACTAATTTTACGTAACCTTAAATTCATATCGTCTGCTATGTACATATTGTGCGCACCGTCAAACGCTATTCCTATGGGATAGTTCAATTGAGCGATGTTAGCCAATCCTCCATCACCACTGAAACCAGCTATACCATTACCAGCAATAGTAGTTATGATACCGGAAGGGCTAATTTTTCGGATACGACTGGTTGAATCTGCGAAATAAACGTTTCCTGCGTAGTCAACATTTAAGTCATACGCTCTTATCTGAGCGGCAGTGGCAAGGCCGCCATCCCCTGAATAACCCGGGATGCCGGTTCCCGCGATAGTTGTTATAATTCCTGCCGTATTCACCTTGCGAATCCGATAATATTCTGAAATGTACAAATTCCCTGAAGCATCACATTTCACAAAAGAGGGGTATAATGAAGTAGCGGTTGCAGGTACACCATCTGCAAAGAAGCCTCCTCCGCCGGCTACTGTAGAAATGATTCCACTTGTATTTATTTTGCGTATATCTCCGCCTCCGTAATACTCTGAAATATAAACATTTCCAACAATGTCCGTTGCGACACTATATGTATAGGTTAAACCTGCAGAATAAGCAGGGCCTCCATCAAGGCCTCCTCCAACCCCAGCAATAGTTGTAATGATTCCGGCGGCATCAATTTTACGCACTTCATTCGTCCAGTTTTCAGGAAGAACTATTTGCCCCAAAGCGTCAACAGCTATGCCCATACCGGTTGGATATCCAAATGCGGCATTTGTTGCAGGGCCTCCGTCAGCGGCAGTACTTACCAAAGTACCATTACCTGCAATTGTAGAAATAATACCGGATGTGTTTATTTTTCGTATTACCTGACCTCCTAATACCTCCTGAAAATAAATATTACCTGCGGCATCAAGCCCTATTCCCGCAGGCCAGTTAAGACTGGCAGCCGTTGCTGGCCCGCCGTCTCCGCCAGTGCCGCCTCCTGCAATTGTTGTTATGATGCAATTCTGTGCAAAAGATGCAACAATAAAATTGAAAAATAAGGACAGGAAAATAAGGGTTTGTTTCATATAATTTATGCTTAATGATTATATAAATGTACAAATTATTTTTTTTAAAAGCAATTTTATTTTTCTTTTTTTAAATGATATCAAGCAATTATGATTAATTATTTAAGGATTCTTATCTTCCAACAGAGCTGATAGTCTCGCTTCTATTATTCGAATCTGCATTATTGTCTTAAATCAATTAATACTTCAGTGCTACCTGGATAATGATCAGCGCTGCTATATTTCCAATGCTGTGGTTCACAATGAGGTCTGTGCTTTGTCAAGGGATTTCTCCATTTCGTTTCACTTCATTGCAAAACGACGATTTTTGTTGCGCAATAAAGAACAGAACGTACAACGGTGTGACACACCGAAAGCTAAATACCAGCAACCAAGCCAAGTGCAAAATTTGTAATATCACACCTGATCCATAGAGCTGTCAGGGTATAGTTTAGATAATAAAATACTATTTTTCAAAGAAAAATATATAAAGTTTGGTTAGGGCTTTATTTTTTTATATTAAATCCTATCTTTGCACCCCCCGTGTACCCGGACTATTTGTCCGGGCGGGTTTTATTTATAAAGATATATAACAATAACCCATGCATTTAAAAGGTTTGGTTAAGTTTTTTACTGGAGCGCTAATATTGATTTCGCTGTACCAGCTTTCTTTAACTTTTATTGTCCGCAACGAAGAAAAGAAAATGCGCGCGCAGGCAGAGCGCGGTGCAAAGGCCATTGACCCCACAGCTACCGGGAGCGCCCTCGACAAGCGCACGGATTCCCTCTACCAGTCTATCACTGACAGTATGCAGGGAGAAACGATTTTCAGCGTACCCGTACTGAAAAAATATTCCTACCAGGCTGCCAAGGCGGAAGAGTTAAGCCTCGGCCTTGACCTGCAAGGTGGTATGAACGTTACCTTAGAGGTCAGCCTCGATGACCTGGTGCGTTCCATGGCGAATAACCCAAGAGATGGCGCTTTAAACAAGGCCATAGCTGACGCCAATGCCGCTAAAGCCAATACCGAGACGAATTTCATTTCGCTTTTTGGTGAGATATACCAGAAAGAGAACCCGAATGTGAACATGGCCTACCTGTTTACAAAACCGTCCCAGACCGATATCACACTCACCTCTACCAATAACCAGGTGCTTGCCAAATTAAATAAAGAGGCCAAGGACGCTGTAAAACGTACGTACAATGTATTATTGACGCGTATTGATAAATTCGGCGTGGCCAACCCCAATGTGAACCTGGATGAAAAGAAAGGTATCATAACCGTGGAGCTTGCCGGCGTGCATAATCCGGAGCGCGTTCGTAAATACCTGCAGGCAACAGCCAAACTGCAATTCTTTGAAACCTTTACCAACCAGGAAGTAGGGCCATGGATGCAATCGGCCAACGAAGCATTGTACGGATTTCTTTCCGGTACAAAAGAAGACAGCGCTGCAATTGATTCTGCAAAGAAAGCGGCACTGGCAGGTGGCGATGCAACCAAAGCCGCATCCGACACCGGCAACCTGAATAGCATGCTTGCAGGCGGCAAAACCGCGAAAGGCGGTACAGATTCTACCAAACTGAAAGAGCAGGAAGGAATGAAGAAAAATCCGTTATGGGCTGTAATAGCGCCTAACGTATCGCAGGAAGGGCAATTTTACCCAAGCCCATGCGTAGGATATGTATTCAGCAGGGATACCGCTAAGGTAAACCGGTTCCTGGCAATGGATGTAGTAAGGAATAAATTCCCATCCAACATACGTTTCCTTTATGGCGCAGACGACAGTAAGAAAAATCATGATCCTAACAGAAGGTTGCCTTTATACGCGGTAAAGATGCCTCCGGGCGGAACTGCAAGGCTGGAAGGCGACCATATTACTATGGCCCGTGCGGATTATAACCCGCTTAACGGCCAGCCGGATGTAAACATGGATATGGATATCTCCGGTGCGCATATCTGGAAAGATATGACCGGCAAGAATGTAGGCGGTTATGTAGCGGTAGTATTGGATGACCGTATATATTCCTGCCCCCGTGTTGATAATGAGATAGCAACCGGAAGCACGGAAATATCAGGCTCCTTCACTGCTGAAGATGCACAGGACCTTGCAAACATCCTTAAATCAGGTAAACTTCCTGCACCGGCACATATTGTTCAGGAGCAGGTGGTAGGTCCTACCCTTGGCGCTGAGTCAATCAAAGCAGGCTTCAACGCGATAGCGCTTTCATTCCTCGCAATCTTCCTGCTGATGCTTGTATATTACAGCACCAGCGGCTGGGTAGCCTGTATTTCCCTTACACTTAACCTGATGTTTACGGTGGGCGTACTCTCGGCATTACATGCCACGCTTACGCTACCCGGTATAGCCGGGCTTGTGCTCGGCATAGGTATGGCGGTGGATGCGCACGTGCTTATTTTTGAACGAATAAAGGAAGAACTGTCCATAGGGAAAAACCATAAACAGGCAATTATTGACGGGTACCGAAGATCGAATGCCCCTGTGCTTGACGGTCACATCGCCCAGTTGATCACCGCTGCTATTCTGTTCTCTTTCGGTCTTGGTCCGGTACTTGGTTTTGCAACTACACAGTTGCTGAGTATCACAATTTCTTTATTCTGCGGTATTCTTGTATCCCGCCTTATCAAGGATATCTATACTACTGATACCCGCTATTTCAAATACTTTACCCCCATTTCAAAATTGGTTTTCCATAAAGCGCATTTTGATTTTATGCGCATACGCAAATTCACCTATTCTGTATTTGTAATAGTGGTGCTGGCAGGTGTCGGCTCACTTTTTTACGGGTTTGATTATGGCGTTGAATTTGCCGGAGGCCGTAGCTATACCATACAGTTTGATAAGAAATTTGAAGTAACCAGTATCCGCGAAAAACTGCACAGCTATTTCAAGGATTATCCTATTGTAAAAACGATTGGTACCGATAATAAGGTCAATATTACTACAGCATATCTTATTAAGCAGCCGGGCCAGCAGGTGGAACAGCAGGTACAGGAAAAATTGTATGAAGGTTTGACAAAAGAAGGATTTATTCCGGCCACAGTTTCCTTCCAGGACTTTACAGGTAAATACATACTGAGTTCACAAACTGTTTTACCAACTATATCTGACGACCTGGTAAGAGGCGCCATGTGGGCAACCATCTTTTCATTGATAGGTATTTCCATTTACATATTGCTGCGTTTCCGCAAATGGCAGTATTCACTGGGTACGTTCATATCCCTGTTATTTAACGTGAGCGCTACCCTGGCTGTGTTCTCCTTCCTGCGTGGCCATGTGCCTTTCGCTATGGAAATTAACCAGCACTTCATTGCGGCTGTTCTTACGGTAATAGGTTTCTCCATGAATGATACCATCATCGTTTTCGACCGTATCAGGGAGTATTTCCGCAAATCGCCAAATGAGGATAAGTCAACGGTAATAAACCGCGCTATTAATGATACACTGCCGCGTACGGTTATGACTTCGCTTACTGTATTCATCGTGGTGCTGATCTTATTCATCGTTGGCGGCGAGGTTACCCGCGGATTTGCCTTTGCAATGCTGATAGGAGTTATCACAGGTACCTTCTCTTCCATATTCGTTGCATCACCTGTACTTGTGGATACCGACAAGACTGGTTCTCTGAAAGTAGAAAGGGACCATGAAGCGCATATAGAAGAATTGAAGAAGCTGGCATAGACAGTATTTAGTAGATAGTATTTAGTAGATAGTCAGTACTTAGTAGATAGTATTTAGTAGATAGTCAATCCCGTTCCGTTAATCCGGAGCGGGATTTTTTTATATAGTGAAAGTTGATAACGAGCGTTTACTAACGACTATTTACTAACGACTATCTACTAACGACTATCTACTATCTACTATTTACTTACGACTATCTACTAAAGACTTTTCCCTACATTTGCACAGGGTATGAAGACATTTTTAGGCCACATCGGCAAGATTACTTTGATGATTGGTGGCGGTTTCCGCAAGCCGGAGAATCAAAAAGTATATTGGATTGAATTCATGGAGCAATGCAACGATATAGGCATTCGCTCCTTACCTATTGTGCTCATCATTTCCATTTTTCTCGGTATGGTCATGACCGTGCAGTTTGCCTATCAGCTGGTAAGTCCGTTTGTACAGAAGTCCATTATCGGCACGCTTGTCCGGGACTCTACGATACTGGAGTTTTCACCTACGGTTATTTGTATTGTGCTTGCAGGAGTTGTAGGTTCCAAGATAGCTTCCGAACTTGGGAATATGCGCGTCAGTGAGCAGATCGATGCGCTGGAGATCATGGGGGTAAATACCAGGTCTTACCTTGTTCTGCCACGCATTTTCGCATCCATGATCATGGTGCCATGCCTCATTATTCTGTCTATAGCCGTTTGCATCTGGGCTGGTTATGTAGCCGGGATATTCTCGCATATACTCACCAAGCAGCAGTTTTTCTTCGGGCTTACGACAGGCTTTGTGCCTTTCAACCTCTTTTTTGCCATCATTAAAGCATTTGTCTTTTCCCTTATCATTTCCATTATACCATGTTACTACGGCTATTATGTGGAAGGCGGCGCTCTTGAAATTGGCCGGGCCTCAACCAAATCGGTAGTAGTAAGCTGCATCCTCATATTGTTTGCAGACTATGGGCTGTCTATATTGTTGTTATAACAACACTGCATAAAACATGGAAAGTATGTCCAGTCCTGCTTTTCAGCAGAAAGATGGGTTGCTGTTGTATCATATATTGGTATCTGTCTAAGGCGTTCTCCGCCCATTTACAACAAATATTGGAATTTACATACCGTTAAAACACCCTTTTATTTACCGTTTTTTACCCGTAGTAAAAGTGCGTTTAGTTGCACAATTTTGCATTACTAAACGCACCACAAATGAACGCACCACAACAATCTTTCGAAACGCAGTTTACCCACCGCGAACGGGAAATACTATATTGTATAGTAGCTGGGCTTTCCTCGAAAGAAATAGCGCAGAAACTATTCATCAGCGAAAACACAGTAGCCAATCACCGGAAGAACATGCTCCGCAAAAAGGGCGCAAAGAGCAGCGTGGAATTAGTATGCGGTAATCTAAACTTTTATTTGAGATAAAAAATAGCTATTAATAGCTATTTTTTAAATGAATAAAAATTACAAGTTTTACATTATCAAAAACATATCTAATGAAAAACAACCAACCAGCAAACAGACAAGCTGCTTATTATGGATGGCAGCCCGATATTCCGGATCAGCGCGATCTCATGTACGCTGCAACGGCGCCAATTGCCAAACTTCCTTCAAGCATAGACTTAAGGCAGCAGTGTCCGAAAATAGTATATGACCAGGGGCAGTTAGGAAGCTGCACGGCCAATGCCATCGCAGGGGCTTTTGAATTTGAATTATTAAAACAAAAGGCTAAGGACCTTATGCCTTCAAGGCTCTTTATTTATTACAACGAAAGGGCAATAGAGAATTCTATAAATTCTGATAGTGGCGCCCAGATAAGAGATGGTATGAAAAGCGTAAGTAAACAAGGCGTTTGTTCTGAAAAGATCTGGCCTTACAACATAAATGAATTTACACAAAAACCCCATTTAACCTGCTATACCGATGCTTTAAAGCACCAGGTTACCTCTTATCACCGTATCACGGTTGACCTTAATCAAATGAAAAGCTGTTTGGCTGAGGGCTATCCCTTTGTATTTGGCTTCACGGTTTATGAAAGCTTTGAGTCCACGGAGGTAGCGCAAACAGGAATATTGCCTATGCCAGCAAAAAAAGAAAAGCTTCTGGGTGGACATGCAGTATTGGCGGTTGGTTATGACGATAAGAAACAGATGATGATCGTACGCAACTCATGGGGGAGCGGCTGGGGCCTGAAAGGATATTTCATGATGCCGTATGCCTATATCTCAAACCCGAACCTCGCAGATGATTTCTGGACGATCAGGATTGTTGAAGGCTGATAATGCAAAAGCTATGTGATTAACTTAAGCCCTGAAGGGGCAAAATATAAATAGCGATGGGCAAAGCCCATCGGAACAAAACAAACATAACCAAGCCCTGAAGGGGCGAAATGTTTTATGATAATTACAAGGAGGCTGTCTCAAAAGAGAATAATTTTTTTTCAATTTCTGACTCTTGAGACAGTCTCTTTTAAAACGCAGGAAGATGGCTGGCCGTATCTATCAGAAATACGGATAGCGGACTACAGTGAACAGCGCTATTACCTGTTGGGCGGTTATAGCCGGATTGAAATAACAGCCAAACCGGCTATTTATAAAAGGAAAACTTAAGCGCTTTAAAAATAATATTTATGGCAACTGAAAATGACACAACAAACAAGGGCCGGAGTATCCAGAAAATCCCGGTATGGTTTTTCATCTTATGCGGTTTGCTTTTTTTGGGATTGGTATCATTCATTTTTATAAAGCCCAATTATAGCATATTTATCCCAATTGTTTTTTTAGTGGTAATTTTCATTTACGTGATTTTGGTAATGTTGTTAAAGCCTGATCTGAGTTTCAATCTTTGGTTTTCTTCATTAATGAGCATTTTGCTCTTATTAGTTATGTCCTATGTATGCCTGCATATTTTATTAGATAAACAAGGGCATAGAAAAAAAATTGACAATAATCGAAAATATGGATATGGATATGAATATATGTCAATAAATACCAATCAACTCCAGGAAATAAATAAACTATACGCAGACACTGCAATAAACCGTTTGCCCCTGCTGACGACTGATTCTATACCTGTAAAAAGAAATTTTGTAAAGAGAGATACTCCGGCCTATCAAAAAGTAATCATGTACTTAAATAACCAGTATAATGATAAAATTGATACTACTCAACTAAAAGAAATTGTTGAATATCTTTCCTATTGTACATCAATTGAAGCTGCCGGATTTCTTACCACACTGCATATAAGGGTAAAATCTTATTTCTGGCTTACCGGGCCTGAAGTTTATTTTGAAGTCCTGTTTTGGAGCGTTTTCGGAGTTATCTGTAGTTTATTATTCAGGTTAGGGATTATTTGGAAAAACGCTACTACTGACCCATCTAATCCGCAAAGTGAATACGATCC
The DNA here is from genome assembly GCA_903887005.1 of uncultured Bacteroidota bacterium. Classification (GTDB taxonomy): domain Bacteria; phylum Bacteroidota; class Bacteroidia; order Chitinophagales; family Chitinophagaceae; genus Nemorincola. Next base: position 10,358 of record CAISOH010000296.1, read on the forward strand.
CGATGAAGTACCATCACAGGCTGCTAAAATCTTCTATGCGCCTATTTGTACGCTTGTGCTCATATTCGGATACAGCTATATACAGGACAAAGAGATGGTGGACATAAGCTCCAGTAAGGGGATAATCGTAATATCATTCATAGCCGGGTTCTATTCACAACGAATGATGGCTTTTTTAGACAGGCTCAAAGATCTGTTGCTGCCAAATTCCGGCGCAGCGGACCTTCCGCAGCAAAAAAATATTATTAAGGAGTTTACAGTAAAGTTGAAACCGGAAGACGCAGTTTTAGAAAAAATAAGATCGACGGGCATGGGTGACGCGGAAGTTACACTGAATAATGGTGATGTCATCAATGCAAAAAAGCAAGGAGATGATCCTGCTTTCAACTTTGTTGTAAAGAATTTAAAGCCGGGTGAATACACCATAAAAGTGAATTGGAAAGGTAAAATTGAAAATGAGGAAGTAAAACTTTCCGGAGAAAAGAAAGTAACTGTTAATTTATCAGATTATTCAACAGAGATCCCGGTATTAAAAAGTTAATTAAAAAAACAGGGAATGCCGGGAACATATCAGAACAACAGAAAAAAATATTTTATGCAACTCTAAACACACAAATAATGAACGCAACTCAGCTAACCGGCCGCGAACAGGAAATACTGTATTGTATGGCTGCAGGACTTACCTCAAAGCAAATTGCTGACAAGCTATACATCAGCCAACACACCGTCTCTACCCACCGGAAAAACATGCTCCGGAAAAGCGGCGCAAAATGCAGTGCAGAATTAGTATGCGATAATATAAATTTTTTTCCGGGATAAAAAATACCTATTAATGGGTATTTTTTAAATGGAGAAAAAATGCAAATATTACAGAATTAATAAACCGGGTAGCCGAAAACGGATTTAGCCTGAATTATTCATAAAAAAAGGAAAAACCCTTGTGTGATTTAAGATAATTGCTTATCTTACAATTAGTTAGAAAGTTATCACACTATGAGTTTTTCCAAAAATAAAGGTACGACAAGTTTTGAAAATAGCCAG
>CAISOH010000297.1 GCA_903887005.1 uncultured Bacteroidota bacterium
CTGGCTATTTTCAAAACTTGTCGTACCTTTATTTTTGGAAAAACTCATAGTGTGATAACTTTCTAACTAATTGTAAGATAAGCAATTATCTTAAATCACACAAGGGTTTTTCCTTTTTTTATGAATAATTCAGGCTAAATCATAATTCAGCTACCAGATGCCTTATCAATCATAAAAAAGTCAGCTAAGGCAATGGCAGTAACTGCCTCTACAACAACCGGCACTCTAAGTGCTATACAAAGGTCATGTCTGCCCTTTACTGTATAAGACTCAACTGTATGAGTAGTATTATTCCATGTCATTTGCTCCCTGGGGGTACTGCTTGCAGGTTTCACCGCAACTCTGAAATAAAGTTCATTCCCATTACTGATCCCCCCGTTTATTCCTCCTGCATTATTGGTTTTTGTACTCCCTTTTTCATTTATGAATGGATCATTATGCTCACTGCCTTTCATTCCCGCAGCTGAAAAACCACTGCCAAACTCAATACCCTTTATAGCTGGTATCGAAAAAACAAGATGGCTGATCACAGACTCAATAGAATTAAAAAATGGCTCACCTAAGCCAACCGGTAAACCTTTTACGCAGCAGGATATTATTCCTCCAATGCTATCCTGGTTTTCTATTGCCTGGTTTATCGCGGCTGATATATCAGTATCTCCTCCGGCTTCTGCCAACTTTGCCTCAATGGAAATTTCCGGATGCAGTTTTTTAGCTATATATCCTGCAGCCACTAATGCCAAAGTCAGCCTGCCTGATGAATGGCCACCACCTCTGGAATCGTTAAATCCATTAAATTTTTTATGAAGTACAAAATCGGAATGGCCAGGACGGGGAGTAGCTTTTATCGCATCATAATCGGATGAACGGATGTTATTATTTTCAAAAACAATAGTTATCGGCGCACCTGTGGTTTTATTATTGAATACACCACTCACAAATATGGGCATGTCATCTTCTTTACGCAGAGTAGTGCCTGTAGCTCCTGCTTTCCTTCTTTCCAGGTCAGGCAAAAGGTCTCTTTCCTCCAGGTCAATACCAGCCGGGCAGCCATCAATAGTAACTCCTACCCATTTACCATGAGATTCTCCAAAAATGTTAATACGGAATATGTTACCAAATGAATTCATAAATCGTCTATAAAAATACATTTTGCCTTGTACAAAATAAAATCCTTAAAAAAACCAGGGTAGGATTTATTTACTGATTCAGCGTGAATAATGTCAACCCGGCCATTTGCCCTGAGAGCGCCGATAGAAGCTGCCATTACTATTCTATGATCCATATAACAATCTATAACGGTCCCTTGTAAATGAGGCACGCCTGTGATGAATAAGGTATCATCTTCCACAGACCAGGGCACAGCAAAATCCTGTAGCATTTCAGTGATACTTACCACCCGGTTACTTTCTTTGTGAAATAAACGATGAACTCCCCTGATACAACTTTCACCATAACAACAACTTGCCAATATTGCCACAACAGGAAACAAATCAGGACAATGTGTAGCGTCAAATTCAAAAGCAACAAGGTTTGAACTTTTTACTGTTATATTATCATTATCATTAACGATTTCAGCGCCCGCAATCCTTAATACTTCCAATATGGCTTTGTCTGCCTGCTTTGAAGTAGTTAGCACATTTTCAATTGTAATTTCTCCTGCTATCGCACCGGCAACCAGAAAATATGCCGCACTGCTCCAGTCAGTTTCTATGTTTATTTCATTAGTTTCGTTGTATGTAAAGAGGGCAGGATTAATGTAAAACTCCTTGTAATTATTATGTGTAATAGTCCTTCCTGATTGCGCTAACACATCAAGTGTAAGGTCTATGTAAGGTCTGCTTTTTAATCCGGTTACTTCAATGTTTACTTGTTCAGTAACACAGGCGCTTAATGCAAATAATAACCCGCTTAAAAATTGAGAGCTATCAGATGCATCAACTTTAATTGATCTTGCCTTTAATGGCCCTTGTAAAGTAAATGGCAAATAGCCATTAAAACCAGGAAGCGTTACATTTAAAGCAGACAGCACATCTTTAATTCCATCCATTGGACGGCGTAACAAACTTCCTTTTCCTACAATACTGATTTCCTGCCCTGATATGGCTGCAATAGGTGTAAATAAACGTGCAGACAATCCGCTCTCTCCACAATTAATGCTTTGTGATAAGGGATATACACCATTGCTCAATATTTCAATGGCATCTGCAGTTTGCTGAATTATTTTTGCACCAAGCTGCTGTATTACCTGCAAAGCCGCCTTTTCATCGTCTGAAGCACCGGCATTATGTATAATGGTTTTCCCTTTGTGCAACAATGCGGCAGCATAAGCCCGCTGCGTCATGCTCTTCGAAGGCGGAGGTTTAAGAGTACCGCCAATGCTACCAGGTTCTATTATCGCTTTCATATTGAGATAAGGCATTTTCAATTACATCAAATGGCAATGGCTTTACAACAGCCTTCCCTACCCTTTCTAATAGTATATATTCTATTGAATCATCAATTCTTTTCTTATCCATCCTTAATAACTGCATTGCTTTTGCTGCATCTATTTTAAAACTTACGGGTAAATGATATTGGCTCAACAAATTTTTCAAATTCTCCGCTATTGTTTTATCCAGCCCTGTTAACTTCTCTGAAATCATACAAGCTATGACCATACCTATACCCACCGCCTTGCCATGTGGCAATTCATAAAGATTCTCAATAGCATGTGCCGCCGTATGCCCGAAATTCAGCAACTTCCTGATTCCATTTTCTTTTTCATCCTCCAATACCGTTTTGTTCTTCCATTCCACGCATCTTTCTATCAGCTTAATTAAGGCTTTATCATCCTTTTTCTTATAGTAAGAAATAGTATTCCTGCTCAACTCAGCATACATATCCGCGTCAAAAATGCAGGCATACTTGATAATCTCCGCAAAACCATTGCTCCATTCATCATCCGGCAAAGTATGGAGGAACCGTGTATCAAACAATATAAATCGTGGCTGGGATATTGTGCCGAGAATATTTTTATTCATTCCAATGTTCACACCGTTCTTGCCACCTATTGCCGCGTCCACCATCCCTAATAATGTGGTAGGTACAAACCCGAAGGAAACGCCCCGCATATAAACCGAGCCAAGGAAACCGGTAATATCTGTAACTACTCCACCCCCAATACCTATTATTATGGTTTTCTTTGTGGCTTCTATCTGCAATAATTCTTTTGCCAATGTCTCGACTGTTAGCACATCTTTGCTGCTTTCAACAGGTGGTATAACAATCGTTTTATACTCTTTAAAAAGACGTGGATATAACTTCGCAATATGCTCATTGGTAATAAGAACAGTATGCTGTTTATCACACGTTTGAAGAAATTTTTCAAAAGAGCTTTGAAATAAATACTTTACTGTGCCTGAAGGAAATGTTACTGACTGCTGCATTTGCTGGATTGACGCTTCAAATTTAGTGTTTATTAAAGCAGTCACTGGATTTTTAATGAATTAGAACTATTTAAAGCAAAAACTGCATTTCAGCGAGCTCTTTACCTACTTGTTGTACACCATTAAGAATGCGGCGGGTTTGAGTTGCTGATGGTTTTTTAACGCCCTTTATATACTGTGCCAAAAGGCTTTGGTTCATTCCAATACGTTTGCTAAGTGCCTTTGCATTAATAACTTTATAAAACTGAAAGAAATGCGGCAAGTCAAGTGACACTTTAATATCATTTACAGTAACTGTTTTGCCATTATCTTCAAAATAAAGGTTCAGAGCCTCAACCATATTCGATTTTAACTCCGCTAAATCTTTACCAACCGTATATACAGCGTATTTATCTGCATAAGCGCAGTAACCTGTATTTGTACGTTCTACTATCATTTCAATCTTTCTCATAATTCTTGTTTTATCTTAAGCCTGCGTCTTTAAGAATTTTAATTTCCAGTCCTTTGCTTACTTCATTACTACCATGAAAAGGACATACAACTTTACCTTTTTTGTTCGGGTGTATCATTGTCATATGGCTGCCAGACTGCCTTATTGCATACCAGCCGTCTTTTTTAACATCCTGACAAGTTAACTCGACTTCATTAGTCAAAAGTAATAAATAAGTTACTTAAATTGACAATTAAATATTCACCTTAAACCATCTATTGCCCTATAATCAGGTTAAATCTTCATTCTTTTACTTATTCGTATCTTTGCTGCTTGTATTATGAGTAAGAAAGGTAAGGTTTTAGTGGCGATGAGTGGTGGTATAGATAGTACCGTTAGCGCCCTTATGCTCCATGAACAGGGTTATGAGGTCGTAGGCATTACCATGAAAACATGGGATTACGCCTCGTCAGGCGGCGGAAAGAAAGAAACAGGCTGCTGTAATCTCGACTCGTTTAATGATGCACGTATGGCCGCAGTAGAGCATGGCTTCCCACATTATGTGCTCGATATCAGGGAAGAGTTTGGGGAATTTGTAATCAACAACTTTGTGGAAGAATATATAGCAGGACGCACGCCCAACCCCTGCGTATTGTGCAACACCCATATCAAATGGGCCGCCTTGTTAAAGCGTGCAAATTCGTTGAACTGCGATTTTATTGCCACAGGGCATTATGTGAAAGTACGCGAAGAAAACAGCAGATTTGTGCTTTCAAAGGCCAAAGACCTCACCAAAGACCAAAGCTATGTGCTTTGGGGACTTGGTCAGGAATGTCTTGCCCGCAGCATATACCCGCTTGGGGATCTTCTTAAAACAGAAGTCAGGCAAATGGCCTTTGATATGGGATATAAAGAACTATCAAAAAAAGCGGAAAGTTACGAGATTTGCTTTGTGCCGGATAACGATTACCGGGCTTTCCTTAAAAGGAACGTTGCCGGCCTTGAAGAACGCGTAAATGGCGGCGATTTTATATTAGCTGACGGGAAAGTGGTTGGTAAACATAATGGCTATCCTTTTTATACAATAGGCCAGCGGAAGGGGCTTGATATTGCATTCGGTAAACCAATGTTCGTTACAAATATCCTTCCGGAAAGCAATACGGTAGTATTGGGCGAGGCGCATGAGCTTCAGCAAAACGAAATGACAGTTCGTGGTTTGAATATGATAAAATACGACACTATACCTGCTGGCATGGAAGCCGTAACCAAAATAAGGTATAGGGACCCGGGCATGGAAAGCATACTTACCAGCGTGCCGGGCGGCATACATGTTGCATTTCAGCATTCGGTAAGTAGCATTGCCCCAGGCCAGTCTGCTGTATTTTACGAGGGAGATGATGTGATCGCAGGAGGTGTTATTCAGAAAGATATACACCTTTGCTAATATAAATGTGAATAATCATAGAATAATATTATCCACTTTTTGTAAGTAATTGTAGCTATTTTCGTTTCTTTATTTATATTTACGTGAAATATCAGCAGACCGGATTCTTATGACTAAAAAGATTTTGCCTTTTTTATTGTTGGTGGCTATGTGTTTCGTAGCCTTATTTTCGTGTAAAAAAAGTAGCAAAAGCACTGTGGATGCTACGCTCAATTACTTTCCATTAACATTAGGCAAGTATGTCACCTATGCTGTTGATTCCGTTTATTATATTGATACCAGTTGTGAGCGATACGAAATCAAATCCCAGATGAAGTATTCCATAACTGACACAATTACTTACAACAAAAAACCATCTTATATGATGGACGTTTTTAGCCGTCCATATGACGGTGCAGACTGGAAACACATTAATGTCATTATTATTACTCCTTCTCCTGAAGGGCTGCTTTATTTTCAGGATAACTGCAAATACATAAAAATGGTTTTCCCTGTTGCAAATGGAGTTTCCTGGTTTGGCAATAAATATGTTCAGGTTCAGGCTCCCCTATATTCTTATTTAGATGGATGGCAATATGCTTATTCAAACTATCATCTTTCATACAACAACGGGCTTGTAAATTTTGACAATACCGTAACTGTAGTTGAAAATAGTCAAAACATAAATTATCCAAATGTTGATTCTGCAGTAAATGCAGTCAGCACGTATGCCAAAGAAGTTTATGCCTGGAATGTTGGTATGATTTATAAAGAATGGACTCATACAACCTATAAAGCTGATACCTCCAAATGCCTGAAGGGCTATAGGGTTGTGATGCGTGCAATAGACTACAATTAATTATGTGCAGGAGTGTTACTGGAGTTTGGCTGGTTATTGCTTTATTGCTTGGAGATACAGCAAACGCCGTTCAATATGCTTACCAGGTAACATTCACCGACAAATACAATTCCCCATACAGTCTCGGCAATCCGCTTATATATTTATCATCAAGATCCATTGCCCGCCGTACTTTGCAGGGAATTTCTGTTGATACTACCGACTTCCCGGTAAACCCTGCTTATATAGACAGTGTGCTCTCACTTACCGGTGGCAAATTTCATGAATCATCCCGCTGGCTCAACTTTTGCATAGTCTTGCTTTCCGATTCATCACAAATACACACCCTTGATGGCAAACCATTTATCAGCAATATTAAACTTGTTGGTGTTTACGGAACTGACCTTCACCGCATCTCGCATACTACAGGAACACAAAATAGTCAACTGGTAAAAAAAACAACAGGTACTGATTCTGACTATTATGGTAATACCTGGCTTCAAACAAATTTAGTGAATGGCAATTACCTGCACGACCAAGGTTATAATGGCGAAGGTAAACTGATTGCAGTATTGGATGAGGGTTTTGAAGGAACTGATACTATAAGTGGTTTTAGTAACTTATGGTCTTCAGGAAGAGTAGTTGACACTTTCAATTTCACCTATAATAACAGCAATATTTTCTACCAGGGTTCTCATGGCACAGAGGTATTATCTACTATGGCAGGGTATGTCCCCAATACTTATGTAGGAAGCGCCCCTATGGCCATGTATGCCCTTTACATTACAGAATATTATTCCGGCGATCAACCATTAGAACTTGACAACTTGTTATGCGCTGCCGAACGTGCAGATAGCCTTGGCGCTGACATTATTACTATTTCATTAGGATATGATTTATTTGATAATCCTGCTGATGGACTTAACTTTTCTACTGATCTTGATGGCAAAACTACCATTGCCGCAAAAGCAGCAAACATAGCTACTACAAAAGGAATGTTGTTTGTTGCTACTGCCGGCAACGATGGTTCCCCTCAAATACCTGGCTGGGGAAATCATATACTCACACCTGGCGATGCCGACAGCGCACTGACTATTGGCGCTACTGACGTTACCGGGAATGCAGCAAACATTTCCGGCTATGGTCCGAATGCTGCAGGACAAATAAAACCTGATGTATGTGGAATGGGCGCACCTGCCTATATCATCAATTCTTCAGGAATTTATACTTCTGGTAGTGGCACTTCTTATTCCACACCCCAGATAGCAGGTTGGGCGGCCTGCCTTTGGCAGGCAAATCCAAAAGCAACACCATGGCAGCTTCGCCAGGCAATAATCAAATGCGCCAGTTCCTATAATACTCCCGGCCAGCAATTAGGCTATGGCGTGCCAAACTTTGAGTGTACCGAACAGGTACTAAATGTAAAAGACACACCACCACCCTTCTCTCCATCAAATTGGGTAATTGCCTCACCTAATCCTTTTACCGGCAACCTGGTTATTTCTGTTTCACCAAACGTTGAAGGAAATGTGGATTTCAGGATCACGGACATGACAGGCAAGTTGTTATCTTTCTGGCATCTTTACCTTGATAAAAGCAACAATAAGCCCATTAATTTATCTACCGCTCAATTGCCGCCAGGTATTTACATTCTTAAAGTAAATTCTGCCACGCTACAGGATGTTATAAAATTAGAAAAGCGGTAACCGGTTTAAGATTCTTGATTGTCTGATACTTGAATAATATTTCTTAATGAATTACTCGCTTTCATCAAAAAGAATATTACTGCTGTTTTTAGCAACTGCTTTAGTCCTGACTTTTGGCAGACTGATAAAAAGCCAATTTAATTTTTCATACTTCATAGTCGCCGGTTCTGATTTCGTTAATCAGGATAAAACCATTATTCCTGTTGTTATTCAAAAAGGTCAGGGATATGATGGCCAGTTTTTTTACAGATATGCGCTTAATCCCATTGACTTTAATAAAAACGATTATGGAGTAAATGTTGACCACCCGCCATACCGGATACAAAGAATTGCATATCCGCTTTTTGCGTGGTTTTTATCATTTGGCGGCTACCCTGCTGCTGTTCCTATAGCCCTTGTACTATTAAATATGCTCGCCTTTATTGGAATATCTTTTTACACAAACAAATTCATAACCCTTGTAAATGGTAATATTGTCTATGGATTATTACCGCTGTTTCTTAGTGGCATTTTCATGTCCATTGCCAGGGACCTCTCAGAAGTAACAGAACTTTTTTTCTTTACCGGGGCAATTTATTATTTGTTTAAGCCCCGCTATTTATTGTTCAGCATTTTTGCCACATTTACGCTTCTGTCTCACGAAACTTCAATGATCGCCTTCATCCCGCTTGGAGCATGTTTGATTTTCCGGATGTTTAGAAAAGAATTTAAGCCCCCTGTTTTATTTTATCTCTTACTTCCATTTCTGATATTTGCAATTTGGAAAATCATCATTTATTTTAATATCCCGGCTCTTGCTGATACTACCATTCGCTACGAATCAATAGGCCTGCCCTTTAAAGGAATAATAATGGGCCTTAAAGCGAATTTCAATTTTTCAGATACTATTAATTCTCTGCAATTCTTTTTTTGGATAGCTTATATTTTCTGGCAAATTTCATTTGTAACAATGATATTCCGAAAGGTATCCTTCAAACAATTATCTGGATTTGACAATATCAGTATGCTGAAAATTATCTATCTCTCCTGGTTAATATTAGCCCTGTGTTTATCAGATAATATTTACAGCGATGACTGGGGGTTTGTCAGGATCTTCAGTTTATGGAATATGGTTGGCTTTTTGATAATCATTGCAGACAAAAAACAAATCGGATGGAAATTCAATGTTTTTTCTGCAATGCTGGTTTTATTCACAATAATCAGGTTAATTATTAGAGTATAACTACAAGACATGAAGCAATCTTACAAAACACTGCTGATGAAAAACCAATTAACCCTTTAACCAATTAACCTTTTTGTTATCATCGCCAATTCATCTGTCACCGTCCCTTGCGTTTGCACCCTTCATCCTCCGCCATAGCTGTCAGCGAAAAGGTTTACTGATTTCCTTTATTACATTTTCACAAACTTCATCACCTTAGTACCATGTTCACCTCTTAGCGTGATATAATAAAGTCCCACGGGCAAAGTATTCACATTCACTTTTGTCTGACTTGAATTTATAGAATTCTGCAACATTAATTGCCCTATACTATTGGAAATGGAAAAGGAGTTGTACGCTTCACGATCCATTTTAATCGTGAGTTCATTAGTAGCGGGATTAGGATACAAGACAACTTGGTAATCTTTTTGAGGTATTGTCACACGCAATGGAGTACCAATAATATCTTCGACTGTATTGGTCATTACAACAGGGTTTGCATCAAAGAAAATACCCGCATGGTTGAAGATTTCAGTGCCCGTTGGCAGACCTGCTTTAGTTTTTATATTGAACATGATCATACCTTCACATTCATCATGGTGGGAACTATCAAGCAGATTAATATTCGGAAAATCAAACCTGATTACGTTATACCCATTGTGGTTGAGGACAGTAGTATTCATTACAGCCGAGCTTGCTTCAATATTAAATGTATTGAGGTCAACATAATCAGACAATGTGTCCATAACATAAATATTGAAGGCAGTATCATTGCCGGTATTTTCAAAATTAAGAGTGTATTCCAATTGAGTTCCTGCTGATATATATCCAGCAGGAAAAACAGATATTTCATTAGGGTCAAAGCCGCCCTTTACCGTGTCTATACGAATGACAGTATTATTAATAGGGTTTACATCGCTTAGTAATGGTGTCACCTGGTAATTGGAATTGACTGTATCTCCAAATGCTAAATACCCACTACTATTATTATTAAATGTCAAATGGATTTGAAATGGATTTGATACAGTAGCTGATAAACCAGGAATACTCCATGACATAGAATTTCCGGAAACAGATGCAGGATTAGGAGATGAGCTAAAAAAAGTATATTTATTACTGAATTGCATTGCAAATGTTGTATTTATAGGGGTGCAATAATTATTATTTACAACAATATTTGCTTCTGCATAGTGGAAACCACAGCGAACTGATACATATTCATCTAGATCAAATCCGGTAGACGAACCGCAATAAAATCCTATATAATTGGGAGCAAAACTAGCAATTGATGATTGTATCGTATCAGACCAAATACCAGAGTAAGGACAGGAAGTGTATAAGTTTCCAGGTAATGATACTACCTTAAAAGTATAAATATCACCAGGATTGCAAAAAGCATTATAATAAAACCCACTTGTAGATGATAAGTTGGAAACAGGAATACCATTTGAATCAACTTCAGTAGCAATAGGATGTATTATGAACGGTTCAGTCCCATCCTTGATACAATTCCCATTTCCATCATAGTAATATTTAATAGGTATGGTGCGGCAAAATGAATATGGACTTGAAAAAGTAATTGAATCAATAGGGGTTGATCCTCTATACAATACTTGTTTAATTGTGTAAGTGCCTGTTTGGGGATATGTGTGATTTATAATTGCATAGCCACCTCCGAAACCACCTAAAACAGTAGCAATATCATTTGTTCCGTCTCCATAATATGTTTTCACGCTCATTCCGGATGAATAATGATAGGTAGCAACAGTTAACTCAGGACCATTACATTGCATGTTAATTGAAACATTAAAACTATCGCTGGCAAAACTAGTACCAGAAAAATTGGTAATTTTATTTACCCAACCAGCTCCATCAGAATAATAAATATTTCCTAAAATATCGACACATAAAAAGTATGCATCAATCCGTTTGTTGGATGATGGCTCTCCAATCGTGTCATAGGTAACATAAGGTGAAAAACTGACATTCCCGGCAATGGTGTTGATAACACCGGTTGCTACATCAATTTTTCTGATGATACCCTCGACAGAAGGCAGGCCGTCCAAAAAATAAATATTGCCGGAAATATCAATACCAAGAGCTTCAGGATATTCTAATTGGGCGCTTAATGCAGAACCGCCATCACCTGAGTATCCATAAGTGCCATTTCCTCCTACGGTTGAAATAATACCCAAAGAATTTATTTTTCTTATTCTATTATTCAGTCTGTCTGAAAAATATATATTTCCATATACATCTCCTGTAATTGCATATGGAGAATTAATTTGAGCATTTGTGGCCGGTCCTCCATCTCCTGAATAACCACCAGTCCCAGTTCCAGCAATAGTATTTACAATGCCAGTAACTGCATCGACCATTCTTATTCTATCAAAACCATTAATAAAATAAATATTCCCTGAAGAATCAACATATACATAGTTTGGTGTGACACCGGCACTGGTTGCGGGCCCACCATCACCTGAAAATCCTCCTCCATTACCTGCAACGGTATTAATTATACCTGTTATTGCATCTACTTTTCTTATTCGATTATTATTCAAATCTGATAAATAAATATTCCCAGCCTTGTCCAAACTTACATTATTAACAGTATGTAATTCAGAGTTTGTAGCGGGTACACCATCTCCAGTAAATCCACTTGTTCCATTTCCTGCTATTGTATGTATAATATTCGTCAAGGCATCTACTTTTCTGACACGCGCATTACCAAAGTCAGAAATATAAATATTTCCTGCAGGATCAACACATAACCCAAGAATTTGATTAAGTCTTACCAAAGGATTTATAGCTCTTAAACCATCACCTGCAAAAGCTCCTGAAGTTGTTCCGCCTGCTACACTAATAATTTTGCCCGTCTGAGCATAACAAACATTGGTAAAAATAAAGCCGTAAATTAATGCAACAAATAAAATATACTTTTTCATAAAGAAATTATTTAGTAACACCAATTGATAAGACGTAAAAACTAAAGAACTTGTTAGCAATGGCCGATAAATATTAATAAAATTACTGCTTTTTTAGAAATATTATCAAAAGTTATAAAAAAAAATTCGCAGTCTGCCTTAAAGTGTCACCAATGGATCCCTCATAGGGTTAGTTGCTACAGCGTTAGTTATTTTAATTGCATCCTTGGTAACTAATGTCTTGGGACAGATGATTTACAACAATTCACCTAATTCTGATGAAGTAAACTCTAATCTACCCCCTGTTGTTCGGGATGTTCCAGCAAAGGGCTTCCGGAACGGCAAACAAAACCCGATTTGCAATCGGCATTCAATTCACTGCCGCTGATGTTTATTCCGTAACTACTTTTTAGACCTGAAGGAGGCAAATTCATTTGTGTATAATTTTTAATTTAAAAAATTCCAACCCAAAAAATAGCCCATTTTCGGACTTGAACCCAGGTGAAGCAGATTATAACATATACCACATTATTCCTCAAACAATTATCGCCAAAAAAAGATCTATGATATACACATAGCTGTATATCATAGCGCTATAAGTGCGTTATCATAAAACTTCAATTTGCCAAATCCAAAATCTTATCTGAACTTTGTTCCCGCCATAGCTATTTTCGGCGACGGAGGGTGTTCCC
>CAISOH010000298.1 GCA_903887005.1 uncultured Bacteroidota bacterium
AAAAAGACATAAGGCAAGAAATTATTGCAATACAACAAAGTTACTATATTTTATATAATAACATTATTGAAAAAAAATAATTTTCCGGCATCAATCAAAGCTCTCTAAAGGTGAATAAGTTCCGGCGGCAAATAAATACCCCCACTCCATCCTTTGATTACAAACTCAAGAATATAACGAAAATGAAGGAATCTAATTGTAATTTTATTCCATGAAAACCCGGTTGGTGATACTATTGATAACGCTTGTTTCCTTCAGGTCTTATTGTCAATCTGTACCGGCATTAGTCCCGTATTTTGATGGTAAATACTGGGGCTATTGCGACAATGCAAATCATGTTGTTATTAAACCCTTATGGGATTCAGTCAATTTTTTTGCGGAAGGCCGGGCGTTGGTTTATGTCAGTAAAGGGAAGACCAGGGCCACCTGCATCATTGATGAAAGGGGTAATTATATCATTCCGCCGGAACGCAACTGGACGGGTGACTGGAAAGGTAAAAAGGGACAGCAGCTAAATGCGTTTGACAGTGGCGGTATTGGGGGGAAATGGGGAATGATCGATACAAATAATCATGTGCTGGTGCCTTATGACTATGACAACCCGGATATTACCGCAATTTTTATTTCTGCGTGCAAGGGCTACCAGTATGATGAAACCGCGAAGAAGTGGTTTTTAATAGCATCAAAAAAAGGAAAACAAGGAGTTATAGACGACAAAAACAAGGTCATGGTTTCGTTTCAATACGAAAGCGTTATTTGCCCTCTTGATTATCAAACTCCCGGCGCGCCTTTTTACTTCTATATCGCTAACGGGCAATACCAGGAAGGCCTCGCGGACACAAATGATAACCAGGTCATGATGCCCGCATATCACGACATCCGCTATGTAGCTCATGCTAGAGCGCCCGGCAGTCCTATGAATGGATTTCTTTATAATGATGCAAGTAATAGGATCGGATGGGTGAGCGCCCCGCCATGCAGGTTTAAATTGCCTGCACTCTATGTTGACTTAAGGTTTTATCCACCCGGATTTATTGCCTTTAGTATAATGGGTGAGTCTTTATCCGGCCTTATGGACACAAACGGAAAAATACTGATAGAGCCTAAGTACGAGCAGATTTTTTGTATGAATGACACCATTAAAGTAACCAGGATCGAAACGAACAAACCAGCAGAGCCGGTTATTTTGTATAAAGAGAAAATAAAATCAGCAAACCAGGTTCAGTACATGGTAGTTCAGAATGTAAAAGCAAAACCGCTTACATTTTACTATAAATACCTCGATAAAAACACATTCGCACCTGTTTCTGACTGGCAGGAAGATGTGGCGAGGGAAAAAGAATTAGAGGAGTACGAAAATACGCCCGGGCCAGCAAGCCCTGTCATGGATTATGAGGATGATTATGGCAATGGAATTAATTCAGAATGGCGTAAAGAAAGGGAAGAAGAAAGAGAGCGGGAACGGCAATATGCCCAAACCCATGCCCACATGGTAAAATCAGAAACTGATGGTTATGGGCGTGTCCATTATCATAACATTTATGAATTTCAGAAAGACAGCCTGCATTATAAAATAACAAAGTGCCTGTCGGATGAGAAGCAGTACTATGCGGTGGAGAGTGACAACAGAGAAGACGCATGGTATTATGCTGTGGTTGACACTGCATTCAATTACATTTTTCCGCCCGAAAATGATTTTGCTTACG
The DNA here is from genome assembly GCA_903887005.1 of uncultured Bacteroidota bacterium. Classification (GTDB taxonomy): domain Bacteria; phylum Bacteroidota; class Bacteroidia; order Chitinophagales; family Chitinophagaceae; genus Nemorincola. The sequence goes on from CAISOH010000298.1 coordinate 1,707, forward strand.
ACTACATAGATTTTAAGAATAAGATCTTTTTTGTAAAAAAGGTTGGCTTGTTTGCGCTGCTCGACAGCAACCGTAAAATGATATTTCCATACCAGCCAATGCAACTGGCATCGCCTTTTAGGTTGAATAATGAATGGTATGCCTTTGGCACTGCCGGCCAGTTGGACAAAACTGAAGCGGAGATAAATCAGGAGCGGTATAGCCACTCTTTAGATAACCCTACCGCGCGATGGTACCCGGACGTGAGAATTGACCCTGAAAAATTAAATAAAACCATTTTTAAAAATGGAGACACGGTAAAAGAACTCAACGAGTACAACATAATCGCAGCATTAAATAAAGAACTGACCGACGTTGATGAAAATGAAATGTATTTTCTTGCCAAAAACGTTAATGGCAAACAGGGTATAATTTCATTGAAGGGTAAAATACTATACCCCGGAGTCAGTTTTCAACACGCAGACCTCATACCGTTAACCAGTAGACTTATGTTAGTAAGTGACAGTGCCGGGCAAAAATTCCGCATGGTGAACCGGAAAGACAAAGAACTATTTCCGGGCCTTACAGTTATAAACGTAACACGTCCCGTTATTACTGACCGGTTGCTGAATGGAATACCCTATACCTTAGGTTCTTTATTCAAGGTAACCTATTGGACGCACCAAAAGAGCAACTACTTTTATATGGATAACAAAGGCCGGCGGTTTTCTGGTGATATTTTCTGAATATGGACCTTGGTATCGGGGAATCTCTTTGAGAATCTTTTGTAAGCCCCTTGTTGCCTGGAGTTTTCACAAAATAAATAATGGTCGTTCGGCTAAATCTCTGACTACGTCATAAAGTAAAATTGCGCAAAACCACATCACATTTTTCTCATTCATCACATTTTCATCTTCACTTGGCTGTAGTCCTATTGGAAATATAAAAGCTGATCCCAACAAAGGTGGATCAGCTTTTTAAACCTACCTGATAAACAAACGGAATTATCTAATGCCCATGTCCTTTATGGCCGCGTCCTGTCCTCCATTGGCCTGGCACCCATACAGAACCATTGCGTGAATTTTTCCAATGTCCGGGGACCCAGGTTGCATTTTCATGAGGAGGTTCAGCCCAGCGCCCGCCCCTGAATTCATAAGTATTACCATGTGGGGCCCAGTCTTCATCTATCCATATATGCCTTGGGCTTGGAGGGGCTGTGCGCTCAAAATGTGGCCTTTGAGGCCTTATCTTTACCACTATCTGGGCCATACTGCTATAAGCACCGCAAGTGAGTGCAAGTCCCAGAATAAATAACGATTTCTTAAAGTTTTTCATGATGTAGAATTTTAAATTAAAACGCAAATATATTCCGGTATTTAATTGTCTCAAATGATCCTGGTCTATGCTGTTACTGACATTAGTCAGTTGAACACCATTGCTAATCACTTTTTTGAATGCGCCTCAGGGAATAATTGGAATGATAGTTGTTTTTCAGGTTCAAACGGTTGATAACAGTAACAATAAGATGAGGATCTTCATTGCTGTAATACCAATAGTATATAAATTACGGCACGAAAGAATTTCCCGCAAAGTAGCTAAGGCGCTGTTTTCAATTATTGTTTTTAATGTCGCAAAATATTGTAATACAGATTTTTGACGTTTAAATGGTATAATTTTGATTTAGAGAAAACTGTTCAGATAGCAGCGTCCTGTTATTAAAATTTAAGCCTGAGATTATTGTCTTACAATAATTATCAATTCATTGGACCGGCTTTATTACATTAAGTGAATCTAAAGCTTTGGTCATTGCCAGCCATTTATCCAGGCCCACCTCAGCCGCTATTCTTTCGGTGCAAGGCCCATAAAACTTTATCATGTTTTGCTTCAGGTTTTCATTCACCTTTTTAAAATTATCGTCCCTGAGTTTTAATAAAAACGCGACGTAAGTTTCATCTCCAAGGTAGTATTCTCCCGGCCCGGTCTCATTCCCTGTATCATAATCAACATTTACGAAACTGGTATTTTTATGAGGCATTGTTTTTAAAATAAATGTATAATGCGCAACTACTGTGTCAAAACTCTGAATAAATATTTTTTCAGCTTCCGGGCCCGGCACTGTTAATTTGAAATTTTTAAGGGGGCCTACCTTCGGTAATATGGTTACAATTTTGGCCATCACACCGGGAAAGAAACCAGGTTTTTCATGTTGTTCACCAAATTCATGATAATAATTGGCTTTCTTCATTTTGAAAGCAAATTTTTGTCTCGTTAAACTGGGATTTTCCTTAGTAATTTCCTTTCTTTTTGCCGACCATGCCGCCCTGGTAAAAGTTGGAAACAGGTCCTTAATTATCCACCTGAATGTGGATATGGCAAGCGAAAGGTCTTTGAAAATATCATTGATGTTCAAACCATAAGTTTTTAAGAAGGCTCTTTCTAATACTGGCCTGGATATTTTGAAACCTATAAAGTCGTGATATTTTTCTGAAGCATAAGTCCCTCTTGCTGTTTGTAATATATCAAAGCCAAATTCCATCTTGATGTGAGCAGATGGATCCTGTTCATAAGTAACCACAGAGCCGTATTTTTCTTTAGCCTCAGGATACACAATAGGCACACAACGATTAGTGCCTATAGGATGCCCATACTTATCGGCACAATAATGGCTTAATACACCTAGTGCGAAGGCGTATTCGTTCAGGTCTTGCGCCTCATCTATCAGGGCATTTACAAAATCGCCTGTTCGCACATAATGAACAAGATTAGTAAATTCCTTGGCGCCAAATGGATAATAGCCCATATCCGGAACTACAGAACCACCATAAGCATAGGCATGCGCTTCCTTTAATTGGTCTTCCGTAGATCCGGGATATTTCTGTAAGAGTAACGGCACGATAACTTTGTCCCAGGCAACATCTACAATGGCCTCATGCGTGAGCACAGAATAGGCTCCGCATTGATATGGACAACAAATAATACCAATAACAATTATTATTGCTGCCTTATAAAATGTTGCATTTTTCATGATATGAATAACTAAATAACGCCACTCTAAATTGTATCCCACAGAAAGCTCCCGGCTTACTGCCTGTTCTTTATACTGCCAGAAAAAAAAGTACAGTACTCATTATGTATTACTGATAAAATATGGAAATCAGCTCTAACAAAAAAACCTGGTGGTATTTAAATTTCAGAAATAATCTTGCGAATCTCTTCTTTTGTTTTACCAAGTTTTACCTGTAGCCTGCCTATTAATTCATCCTGTTTGCCTTCAGCTAACAATAAATCATCTTCTGTAAGTATGGCGAATTTTTGCTTCAGTTTGCCTTTTGTTTCGTTCCAGTTTCCTTTTATTTCAGTTAGATTTTTCATGATTTAGTTGTTTAAATTTGAAACAATTATCTATAAACTAACATAGAAAATCACAGAATGTTATCTTCTGTCATGTCTGTGATCTCTATGCATATTATGCTTACTTCTATCCTTATAATTCTTTTTTCTATCCATTTTATGCCGGGGTTCATGCCGCCGGTTGTCGTCTCTTTTTTGCACTCTTTCTTTTCTTTGATCCTGGTGATGATCTTGTGCAAAGGATGGTGTCCATCCTAATCCGATTGCCATAATGGCAATAAAAATGTATTTTTTCATGATTCTTCAGATGTGATGAGTTTTTATTAAATCACACATCAAAATTGGTGATTGTAATAATGGGATACAATAATATATATCATTGGATAGCCTGATATTCATCAATTTAGTCTCTGATATTCATTTGCCATACATTATATATAATTGATACTTTCATCATTGGTAATTCATAATCCATAAACAATCCAAATTCCGTAAATCATCAAATCAACTAATCATCAAATCATCTAATATTAATTTATTCACTTAAATACCGTATCTTTGCACTTTAACGCGTGTTTCCAACCTTTTAATACAGCTTGTGATGCACACCTTTCCTCCCGCTCATTTCGGGAATTGGTACAGGCAGTTACTTTTTTTACAATTTAAAAATTATAAATGACATTTAATGAGTTAAACCTCATTGCGCCATTATTACAGGCGCTTGAGACAGAGGGTTATAAGAATCCTACACCAATACAGGAACAAGCCATTCCTATAGTACTGGCACAAAAAGACCTGCTGGGCTGCGCCCAGACCGGCACAGGCAAGACAGCGGCCTTTGCTATCCCTATATTGCAACTGCTTCATGCAGGACATGCAGAAAGGGTGCATAAACATATAAAAGTGCTGGTGCTGACCCCAACCCGCGAACTGGCCATACAGATTGGCGAAAGCTTTGCTGCCTATGGCCGTAACCTGCGCATGAAACATACAGTTGTCTTTGGTGGAGTACCACAGGGCGCACAGGTACAGGCATTGCAAAGAGGCGTGGACATTCTGATTGCCACTCCCGGCCGCCTGCTGGACCTGATGAACCAGGGATACATAAGCCTTAAAGATATCAGCATATTTGTGCTTGATGAGGCCGACCGTATGCTGGACATGGGCTTTATACATGATGTAAAAAGAGTGGTTACCAAACTGCCGCACAACAGACAGACACTGTTCTTCAGCGCTACAATGCCACCGGAGATACAGAAGCTGGCAAATACCATATTGGTAAAACCCGAACAGGTAGCGGTAACGCCCCCTGCAACAACAGCAGAACTGGTAACCCAGAGCGTTTACTTCGTAGATAAAAAGGATAAACGCCAGCTGCTGAATTTCGTATTGCAGGACAAAGCCATAACCATGGCGCTGGTATTTACACGCACAAAGCATGGCGCGGATAAGGTGGTAAAAGACCTTGAAAAGGCAGGTGTAAAAGCCGAAGCAATACACGGAAACAAATCTCAAAATGCCCGACAAAGGGCCCTCGGTAATTTTAAAGAAGGCAAGATAAGGGTGCTGGTAGCAACCGACATTGCCGCCCGTGGCATAGATGTTGACCTGCTGAGCCACGTTATCAACTATGAGATACCGGAAGTGCCGGAAACTTACGTACACCGTATAGGCCGTACAGGCCGTGCGGGTGCTACCGGTATAGCCATGTCATTTTGCGACGATGAAGAAATGCAGGACTGGAGGAATATCCTGAAATTAACCGGGCAGAAAATACCAGTAGTGGAGGGTCATCCCTACCCTATGGCCGACAGCGGTAAAGTGCAGATAAACCTGCCAAAAAATAAGGAAGTAGTACGCAGGCCCAATGCAGTTGCAGGCTTCAACAACGCCCAATCAGGAAATACAAGCAGGCGCAGATTCTCCAGCGGTGCAGGAAGAGCGCGTTAAACTGTTAATTGGTTAAAAGGTTAATTGGTTAATAGGGCAAAACCTTTTAACTAATTAACCTTTTAACTTTTTAACTAATTAACCTTTTAACTTTTTAACCAATTAACCTTTTAACTTTTTAACCAATTAACTTTTTAACCAATTAATCATTTGTCTTTTTTACAACCCTTTTATGTGTTGTTTTTTTACCACTGTAATGCTTGTGCTTGCTGAAAGTGTTGTGCACTTTTTGCGGTAAAGTAGCCGTTTTCTTAACAGTTTTTTCATTTTTAACGACTGTGGTCTTTTCCTGGGCTGTAGCCATAAAAGCAATAGATGCAAGGAAAAGCATTGAAAACAATAATTTTTTCATGTGTTTGGATTTGATTTATTACCCTCATGAAAATACCATGCCACGGGAGAAAAGAATCAGAATTGAGGAATTATCCGGAATTATGCAATAATAAAATATCAGAGAGAACAATCCCGGTTTTCCGGAAACAACTGCCAACTACTTCGGAAATAACATCCTGTAGTCCGTTTTTACTTTACCGTTTGAAATGTCGTCCAGCTTTTTCTTAATGAGCCTTCTTTTAAGAATTGATAAATAATCTATAAAAAGTTTGCCTTCTATATGGTCATATTCATGCTGAATAACCCGGGCTGTAATGCCATGAAAAGTACCCTCATGAGCTAAGAAGTTTTCATCCAGGTATTTTAACCGCACCGTGTTTGGCCGCTGTATGTCTTCACGTACCTTAGGAATACTCAGGCAACCTTCGTTATAGGACCACATATTACCGGTATCTTCTATTTTCCGGGCATTAATAAATACCTGTTTCAGCGGCTTTTCGTTCGGGTATTTGCGTATATCCTCCTCATTAAAATCTTCTACAATCTGCACAGTGTCAACAACAAACAATCGTATAGGCTTATTTATCTGTGGAGCTGCCAGCCCAACCCCATTACTGTTATAAAGGGTCTCCCACATATCCGCAATCAGCTTGTTAAGCTCCGGGAAAGCCGCTGTAATATCATCGCATACTTTACGCAATATGGGACTTCCATATGCAACTACTGGCAATATCATTTATTGGTTTCTATCTGTGTAAAAGCGGCAAAGTTAATTCATTTTTGTTTCGTCCACATAGTTTTAACGAAACGGGGTTCCTCACAATCATTTCATAATGACCTGTACTGTTTTCCTTGTTTCCTGTTTCAATAGTATCTGTTTTCCTTTAGTAAGTTCAAATATTATTTCAGGAGTAAAATGGCGAATGGTAAGCAGGCTTACATTATCATTCACATGTACAATATATTCCTTTCCGAGCGCCTGTATCAAAGCCTTTACTTTGTCTTCCCTGTTATCAACGCTGGCTATGAAACTGATGGCCGCATTTTGTATCAGATTGATTTTGATCTTCAGGTCGTGAAATATGCTGTATAATTTGCTCAGATTATCTTCTGTAATAAATGAGAAATCCTTTGTTGTTACCTGTATCAGTTCCTGGTTGTCTTTTAAAACAATCAATGGCGGATAAGGTATATGCGCCACCTCGGCCTGTATCACGGAGCCTTTCAGCTTCCTGTCGAAGAAACATTTTACATATAGCGGGATATTTGCGTTTTGTAATGGCTTAATGGTTTTGGGATGTATTATCTGCGCCCCGTAAAATGCCATTTCAATAACTTCATTATAAGAAATAGCCTCGATCTTTACCGTATTGGGGAATAGTTTCGGGTCTGCGTTTTGAAGTCCATCAACATCTTTCCATATGGTAACTGATTCCAGGTGCAGCATAGCAGCAAGTATAGCCGCTGTATAATCTGAGCCCTCCCTGCCAAGCGTTACAGAAGTGCCTTCTTCCGTCGAGCCTATAAACCCTTGAGTAATTACTACTTTACCTTGCTTTAACACATTTCCCAATATGGATTCCGCATTATGCTTTGAATAGGCCCAGTCCACAACACCATCGCGATAAGTATGGTCTGTACGTATTACATTACGCACGTCTATCCATTCATTTGCAATATTGTTTTGTGTAAGGAAAAAAGAAAACATGGTTGAAGAAAGTATCTCCCCAATGCATACGATTTGGTCGTATGAATAATCATAACGGGCAGGGTCGGCATTTTTTACCGCAAGTTCCAATTCAGCAAAATGAGATTTAAGAGCAATGGAGGCATTTAAAAACCGATTGTCATCCAGTAATTGTTTTGCATACTCCAGGTGCTGCTGTTCCAACTGCAGCGCCAAACGCAACGCCTCATTTTTTTCATTCTTACAGGCAAGGTTCACTATCTTTTCCAGTGCATTAGTTGTTTTACCCAATGCAGATAATACCAGTAACCCCGGCTGTTGTTCTTCACTGATTATGGGCAATAAGGCCGCCATCCTGCCAGCATCCGCTATGGAAGCTCCGCCAAATTTAAAAACACGCATATTTTGAATATAAAAAGGTGCAAAGATAAGACTAATCGCAAATTGTAATTTCACCGTTGAAACCATCATAAGTCATGTGCCAGTATCGCAGAATATCCCTGCCGATTAAGCAATCAATCCCTTGTAATTCACAGCAAACCAATGGAATTTCCATTCCGCTGCCCCATGGAAATGTAATCCGACCTAAATAAACGGGGCGTAATTCGACACTATGTACAGATGCTATATTCACAAATCCTGTTTCGATTAGTCCTAATTGCGCTACCACTTTGGGAGAAATTACTGAGATTGATGCCCCTGTATCTATTAAAGCATCACAACTGAATGGTTGTACTGATTTTCCATGAGTTGAAATTAACTCAACAACTGATGTTGACAATGAAATATTTACTGGCATCAATGCCCCCTTCAATTTGATTGATGTATTAGATTCAGCAGGTATTTCAACAACTTCACCATCAGGCGCAACAACTTCCTGAGTATTGGCGGATAATAATTTGAAGATCATAACTTAGCGGATATAACAATATTTAAAGGTTCTGTGTCCGTAATCCATTCCACTAAAAACCCGGAATATAATCCGCATTTTTTTATACCTTCATTAGCCGCAGTTGCATAAGTATCAAATGAACCGACAACTTTTTCATTATTCACAAGAACATATTTATATCTGTATATATCTAAAAGGGATTTGTAATTCTTCTTTACATACTCCCAGTTTTTCTTCAAATTTTCATTTGCCATAACCTACCATATTAATTTAGCATAACAAAGTTAAAGAATATTTACTGATACTTTTTCAGGAGTTCAAGTCACATATAATTCAAACCAAAATGACAGATAAAAATTAACAGATTCATCCGGAAAAGGCTATTCAGGTTGGGAGTTTTCAGATCACCTTCTTCCCCCTCATTGCATCCTTCAGCGCCGCATCCATCACACGTTCTGCATAGGGGCGGGATATATCGTTAAGCAATTCTGTTTCCTGCTGAATACGGTCTTTATCTTTTGCCTCAATAGCTTCGCGCAAGTATTGCATTCTTGTTTTAGTTTCCCTTATTTCTTCCAGAATGAGTTCTTCGCTATGTTTGGCCAGAAATTTTTCAGTTGTGTCAAGCATCTGTTGCGCTTCTGTGGTGGCTTCAACCAATCCCCTTGTTTTAATATCATCTTTGGCATGGGTCAATGAATCCAGCAGCATTTTTTCCACTTCTTCATCTGTAAGCCCATACTGAGGCTTTACATCTATGCTTTGCGCTACCCCACTCCGTAGTTCTGCAGCGCTTACTTTTAATATACCATCAGCATCAATAAGAAAAGTCACTTCCACCTTTGGCAATCCGGCAGGCATTCCCGGAATGCCGGTGAGGTTGAATTCAGCCAGCTTCCTGTTATCCTGCACAAGGTCGCGTTCTCCCTGGAACACGGATATGCGCATCCCGTTTTGACCGTCTTTCTGTGTGGTATATTGGCGTCCTGCCTTTACAGGTATTTTGGAGTTACGTGGTATCAGCACATCCATAAGTCCTCCCATTGTTTCTATGCCCAATGACAGCGGTGTTACATCCAGCAGCAGCATTTCAGTATTATTACCTGCCAGTATATCGGCCTGCACTGCAGCACCCAGCGCTACTACCTCATCAGGATTTAATTCATCATGAACTGCCCTGCCGAAAAAATCGCGGACGCTTTCTTTCACCATTGGCACACGTGTAGATCCACCTACCATCACCACTTCGTCAATCTGCCCGGTTTTCAGACCGGCATCCCGAAGCGAATTTTTGCAGGCGGTAATGGTGCGGTCAATGAGAGGTTGTATTAGTTTGTTGAATTGTTCCCTGGTAAGGGTTACAGGCTGGTCATCTATCATCCCTTCGTAAACAAAATGATCGGTAAGATGTATTTTAGCTTGCTCCGCTTTCATCCGGAATTGCTGTGCCAGGGATTTAAAAGCAGAAAGTTCAGCATCAGTTACTCCTAATTGCTCCTGCCAAAACCTGACTACGAGGTTATCCATATCATCGCCACCGAGATAAGTATCTCCATTGGTCGCCAGCACCTCAAAAATACCATTATTTATGGTGAGAACAGATATATCGAATGTACCGCCGCCAAGGTCATAAACCGCTATCGTTTTTTCTTCGCCCTGCTTAGTGCCAAGGCCATAGGCAAGGCTTGCCGCTGTTGGTTCGTTGATAATGCGAAGCACATCGAGTCCTGCCAGCCTGCCTGCATCGCGGGTAGCCTGGCGTTGAGCATCATTAAAATAAGCAGGTACCGTAATAACTGCCTTGGTGATGGAGGTCTTTAAGATATGCTCTGCCCTTTGTTTTAACTCTTTTAAAATATAAGACGATAATTCTATCGGTGAATAAAACTTCTGGCCTATCTGTATCTTTACAAGTGCATCGGTATCATCATCAATAATGTTATAAGCAAAAAATCCGGCATCCTTGCTTACATCTTTGTACGATTTACCCATTAAGCGTTTTACAGAATAAATAGTGCGCTCCGGCTCTTTTATTAAAAGCTCTTTTGCAGGGTTTCCCACTGTTACATTACCGTATGCGTCAAAATGCACAATAGACGGAACAAGCGTCAATCCATCTATCTCCCGGAGCGCTATAGGCTCCCGTGTATCGGTTCTCACAATAGCTATCAGACTATTGGTAGTGCCGAGGTCTATCCCTACTATTATTTCCTTCTGCAATAAACTGCCGGTGGCTATATTGATGGCTACTTTGCCCATAACTATTTTTACGATTGACCGGCAAAGGTAAATATAAAATACCTCAATGGCTTAATAGGCAATAGCTAAATGAATAATCAAATGCAAGATTCTTAATACCCATGAAATTCCCGTTATATTTTATATTTTTAGCATCATATTTTGATATTCCCAAAAATGCTGCCGAATAATTCAGAACCTTTTATTAAACCTCAAATCCCCAAAGACAATTTCTGGGCATATCTTATTACGCAAAAGAAACTGATTTTAATAGCTTCCGTTATTTCAGCAGCCTGCTTTATTTTACTTAAATATAGCTTTCCATATCCTGATTTTTTTGTTGATTCTTCAAATTATGTATTATGGGCCCTTTATAAATTCAATGTTGCATATCGCCCTACCGGCTATGCTTATTTTTTACGGTTTACACATGTTATTTCAACCAACCCTGGTTTCACCGTATTTATTCAATATTTACTTTTTTTCATAAGCAGCCTTTTTTGCTTTTTTAGCACTGATTATTTATTCGGACTTTCGGAAAAATCAAAACACCCCTTACTAATAATTATCATTATTAACCCACTCCTTATTTTCCAAACTAATCTTATATCCAGTGATAGCCTGTTTTGCTCTTTAACGGTCACATGGTTTACTCTTTGTTTGTGGATCATTAAAAAATATAACTGGAGCGCATTGATACTTCAACTATTATTTCTTTATTTTAGTTTCGAGGTGCGGTACACAGCTATGTTTTTTCCTCTGATAGCTATTGCCGCTTTTAGTTTCTGCACTTCAAAATGGAGTTATAAAATTATTGGAATAGCACTTACTGTATCAGTTTTTTTCTACTCTGTTCAAAGACAAAAATATCTGAACGAAAAAGAGACACATGCAGCTGTATTTTCTGGTTTTGCAGGATGGCAGATAGCTAATAATGCTTTGTATTGCTACAAAAAAATAAACGTGGACGTTAATGATCTTCCATCAGTTTATTGCCAGCGCATTGATTTTTTAGTAAAGCACTACATTGATTCCATGGCGGGCCCTATAGATAAGCCGGGTGCCGCCTTTATCTGGGACAACCACTCCCCCCTCAAAGCATATTGCCGGAGCGTGGAACACTATGCTCAAATAAATTACTTTGTCGCATGGTTTGCTGTTTCGATCCCTTTCAATGATTATGGCTGGTATATTATCCGCAAATTCCCTAAAGAGTTTATGCGCTGTTATATACTTCCTAATACGATAAATTATTTTTATCCGGACCCGGAAACACTTACTAACTATAATGTTTCCAATATGCCGTTGCCGCAGGAAACTAAAGAATGGTTTAATTTAGACATAGACCATATTGAAAGCAGGTTTCCTGATCTTCAATATCACATCATCAAAATATATCCGGCAATATCCTTATTACTAAATGTTGTTAATGTGGTTGCTATCTTCCTTTTCTTTTTCAGAGCGCTACCTATATGGAGAAAAATCCCCCGGCATGTACGCGGATTATTTCTTACATGGAGTTTATTCTATTTTTCATTTATGGCATTCACCATCTTTGCGTCGGCAGTTAATCTTCGATTTATGGATCCCGTTTTTATTCTTGGATTCATCATTCCAGTCATTCTGATTAAACAGGTCCAGACTGAAGAAAACAGGCAGCTAATATAAATACTTATGCTGCAGGTTTCCAGAATATCCTTATACCTTTTGTATTTACATTACCCTTTGCCAGCGCCAGGTCAAAATTATTTTGTACTCTTAACCAGAACTCAGGGGTTGTATTATTAAATGCAGCGGCAAGTTTAATAGCCATTTCAGTTGTTCCGGCCTGTTTGCCATTAATAATAGCAGACAGTGTTTTGCGGGTGGTCTGCAGACCGTCTGCAACTTCCTGTATGGTAAGCGCCTGCCCTGTCTCTTCTCTCAGCGCCTCTATTGTTTCCCGTATCAGTTCGCCCGGGTGGGCAGGATGGAACATAGCCATAAAATCATTTTTTAATGATAATCCAAATAATACTACACCGTCACAACCCATATCTTATCCGCCTCTTTTTTGCGGATACTCAGGTAATAACCTGCTATCTGTATAGCCATCGGGTCGCCCATGGGAGCTATCATCTCCACCCATACCGGTTCGCCGGGAATACAACCCATTTCCATTAAGGTCAGTTGAAAATCACTTTCATCATGGCTTTTGATAATGGCCTTTGTGCCTGGCGGCAAATGGGAAAGGCGCATTACATTTTCTTCCTTCACATTCATCAGCGCAAAATTACTTTTAAACAGGCAAATTGGCAAATGGCCAAAGCGTAAAAAGAGTTAATTTTGGACATCATACATTAACATGGACACATTCACAATTTCCGGCAAACTGATTGACATTTTTCAACGGCGGATATACCCCGCACAAGTGATTGTAAATGATGGTGTTATTGCGTCCATTACAGAAACAGACGACGCCGACGACCAATACCTGTTGCCGGGCTTTATTGATGCCCATATACACATTGAAAGCTCCATGCTGGCGCCAACCGCCTTTGCTCAAATGGCCGTTGTTCATGGCACTGTTGCCACAGTTTCTGACCCGCATGAAATAGCGAATGTATGTGGCATTGAAGGCGTACAATACATGATTAATAACAGCAAGCTATCTTCCTTCAAATTTTTCTTTGGTGCGCCGTCCTGTGTGCCCGCTACAGGATTTGAATCAGCAGGAGCTACCCTTGATGCAAAGGCAGTGGAAGAGCTCTTGAATAATCCCGATATATGGTATCTGTCTGAAATGATGAATTACCCTGGAGTACTTTACAAAGACCCGGAGGTAATGGCAAAAATCGCTGCAGCAAAAAAATCACGTAAACCTATTGATGGCCATGCTCCGGGGTTAAAAGGAAATGACGCTATTTCTTATGCAGCTACCGGTATAACTACCGACCATGAATGTTTTACCATAGAGGAGGCCCTTGATAAAATAAAAGCAGGCATGAATATCCTCATTCGCGATGGCAGCGCAGCTAAAAATTATGAGGCATTATCAGAACTGATAAAACTACATCCTGAAAACGTAATGTTTTGCAGTGATGATAAACACCCGGATGAACTGGCATTACATCATATCAATGGATTAGTAAAACGTTCCCTTCTAAAAGGTTATGATCTTTTTGACATTTTACGGATAGCCTGCCTGCACCCTGTCTTGCATTACAAACTGCCCGTTGGATTAATGAGAGCAAATGATCCTGCAGATTTTATTGTAGTTGACAACTTAAAGGACTTTAATGTGCTGCAAACCTATATTAACGGCCAATTGGTTGCGGAACGAGGAATAACACAATTACCTTATATAACAGTAACGCCCATCAATAATTTTAAGGCTGGTAAAAAAGACGCAAATGACTTTAAGATAAAAGCCCGTTCCGAAGCTCCTGCTATCAGGGTGATAGAAGCTATCGAAGGGCAATTGGTTACAAACAGCCTGCAATTACCGGCAAAAGTGGAAGATGGATACATAGTGAGTGACACAGATAGGGATATTCTGAAAATAGCGGTCATTAACCGGTATGAGAATGACGTGCCAATAGCTGTTTCTTTCATTAAAAATTTTGGATTAAAATACGGTGCAATGGCTTCAACAGTAGCGCATGACTGCCACAATATAATTGCCATTGGAGTGGATGATGATTCAATGTGCGCGGCTATAAATGCCTTAATAGACTGTAAAGGCGGCATATCTGTAGCAAGAGACAAAAATGATGTAACCTGCCTGCCTTTACCCATTGCAGGCTTAATGTCACTCGACAATGGATATAAAGTGGCCGAAGCCTATACTAATCTAAATAAAATCACCAGAGAACTCGGCACTACCCTTCATGCACCTTTTATGACCTTATCCTTTATGGCGCTGCTGGTAATACCATCCTTGAAACTAAGCGATAAAGGGCTATTTGACGGGAGTAAGTTTGAGTTTGTGAGTGTGGAGATTTGATAAAAACTAAAAAGATGCCAAAATGAAAACATACACATTGGACGAAGCTCAAGACATACACATCGGCCCTATTGGAACACCAAACAGGGATAGATTTGAGTATGAGCTTCAAATGGATTTGTTAGGCAGCGCCATCAGACAGGCGCGCAAGAAACAGAACCTGACACAGAAAGAGTTAGGTAAACTTGCAGGTGTTCAGAAAGGGCAAATTTCAAAGCTTGAAATTGGAGCAGGAAACTCAAAAATTGACACGATAATGCGAGTATTTTCCGCATTAAAAGCTAAAGTAAAATTACAAATTGAGTTGCCGGATACAAGTATTAAGGTGAACCTCTAATTGCTGAATTAATGAGTTTTTCAATTGGTGGGACATTGTCCCACCAATTTGCATGAATACATTATTGTAAATATAAATGACTGATGTTAAGGGGAATTTTTCCTAACTTTATAATATGTTTCGGGCATGTCTGTTAATTTTTATTTTCCTCAAAGTAGGAGTAATATCCGCTCTCTTTGCGCAGGCTATGCCACGGCTTATTCCGTATCACCTTAAAGATAAATGGGGCTATTGCGACAGTAATAAAAATATACTGATTAAACCTCAATGGGATGAGGCAGGTTTTTTCTTTCATAATAAAGCGGTTGTAAAAACTGGCAATTATTATTGCCGAATTGACCTTGACGGTAAATACATTATACCACCAGAAGCTCATTGGGATGGCGTTTTACAACCAGAAGTGGAAAATGCCGTATTCAATTGCCATGATAGTACTGGAAAATGGGGATCCATAGATTCCAATAATATAGTTTTAATACCATTTTTATATGACGATCCAAAATATTACATCAATGCTTTTATTCAAACCATTGAACCAAAAGAAAGGAACTTTATTATTACCTGTATCAACAAAAAATATGGAATTATTGATGCACAAAACAATATAATAATACCGTTCGAATATGATACACTATTTGATTTTCAAAATAATATAAAACATACAAAATATTTGTATCCTTTTGTTTATTGCAGGAAAGATGGGAAATATGGTACCATCAATTTAGAGAACAAAGTAAAGATCCCAATGGAATATTCGTCTGTAGTATATGCATACATAACTGAGCTTTTTGGAACGTTCTATGTAACAAAGGGAACACAAATGGGGGTAATTGACACTACCAATCATATTATAGTTCCTGTTCAGTATGATGAGGTCTGGTATGATTATACAAATAAGGGGTATAAAATCTTAAAAGGCAAGAAATGGGGATTTGTAAGTACTGAACATAATTTATTTCTAAAACCTAAATTTGAGAAAAGTACATTTAGGGTTACATTTAATGATGATTCAACCATATCTGTCGAACAAGACTTTGAAACACCTCTTTTATTAAATAAAAAGAATAAAGTGTTAATTCCTCAGAGATATGACATCATACAAGTCTATCACGATACAATCAGGGTTTCAAATAATACTTATAACCCACAGACCGATACAGGTGTGGAATATTTTACCTTTTTTAGTCCTAAAAATCATAAACGAATTACTAAATGGTATGAAAGGACTTACTCGTATCGCTCTACTCCTATGCCAAAAGCAGATGGGCCAGTTCATGGATGCGGCACGGAAAGGACATATGACGAAAATGGCTTTCCTTTAAAGTCATACATTACATATAATAATACGGAATATGCAGTTGTAATATCCACAAAACAGCCTAGATTTCAGTCTGATATTCACAGATGGTTTACAATAAAAAACAAAAAAGGGGAAATTCCATATTGGTTCATAAATAAATATATTTACGGAGCAGACAATGGGCCGGATTTGCGATTTGTAACTGAAGATGGAACACACAGCCGTACTTTCAATAAGTATCTTATTGCTATTGATAGCATTGAAAGGAAAGGAATTATGGATTTGGATGGAAACATACTATTTCCAAGACTCAGTTTTAAATATTATGAGATTTATAAAATAGCAAATGATCAGTTTTTTGTTAAGGACCCAGTGGGAAATTATGGCATAATTAATTCCAATGGAGATACGCTATTTCCCCTTATTAGCTTTAAATACAGTTCGCTGCAAATACTAGGAAATAATTATTTTATCCGGTATAATAAAGAACGTGGGAACCCTGGAATTTTAATAAATAAAAATAATGAAGAAGTTTTTAAAGGTATAATAATTAAAAAAATTGAGGACTCCCAGAACCGTCCATTTGGAGATAACAACTATAAAAATGGGCCGGTATATCAAATACCTATTCCTTTAAAGACAGCAACATTTAGTTCAACTAAAAAGAGTGAGGATCACTTCTATATAAGTAAGACCGGTATTATCTATGCAGATAGCTTAGGTGATAACTAATGTTTGCACTATTTTTGAAACCTCATGTCTTCCCGTCTCCTTCGTAAATTATTACTGCTGCCCGCTTTGTTTGCAATAACACTGCCGGTATTCTTTTGTAACAATCCAAAGCACGAAGATGAAAAAACACAAGAAACATCCTTATGGCGGAATGTATATGACACCAACGCTCATTATGTAGGTATGCAAACCTGCCGTATCTGCCACCAAAGCATTTACGAGACATTTATACAAACCGGCATGGGGCAATCATTCGGGCTGGCAACAAAGGAAAAATCGGCAGCGGATTTTACACCTGCACATGCCTTGGTTTATGATTCCGCGCTTGATTATTATTACAAACCTTTTTGGGCAAATGATTCCCTTTTCATCATGGAGTATCGCATAGAAGGAAGCGATACAGTGCATAAACGCATCCAAAAGGTGGACTATATAGTTGGATCAGGGCAGCATACCAATTCCCATATTTTCAATACCAATGGTTATTTATTCCAGGCGCCCATTACTTTCTATACACAAAAGCACAAGTGGGATTTGGCCCCTGGTTTTGAAAAAGGCGCCAGCAGCCGCTTTCAACGGTTGATAGAACTGGAGTGTATGAGTTGCCACAATGGCTATCCTGATTTTGTAAGCAACAGTGAGAATAAATTTACCGCAGTAAAAACAGGCATTGACTGCGAACGCTGTCATGGCCCCGGCAGCCTGCATGTGCAGGAACGGCAGACAAGTAAACCAGTTGATACTTCCAAAGGGCCTGACTATTCCATTGTTAATCCCAGAAGGCTTTCCACAGAACTGCAAAACAATGTTTGCCAGCGATGCCACCTGCAGGGGATAACCGTACTTAACGATGGTAAAACCTTTTTCGATTTCCGTCCCGGTATGAAGCTTTCACAAGTGATGAATGTGTTCATGCCGGAATATGCAGGTGCTCAGGACAAGATGATAATGGCTTCTCACGTGGAGCGAATGAAGAAAAGCCTGTGCTTTATACAATCAGGCAAGATGAGTTGTATCACCTGCCACAACCCACATGTGAGTGTTAAGTTTACTCCACGCGTCCAATATATTACTGCCTGCCAAAGCTGCCATGGAAATATAACAGGACAACACCCATGCAAGGAATCTGAAAAAATGCGCGCTGCCAAAAACAATGATTGCGTTACCTGCCACATGCCACACAACGGCAGTATTGATATTCCGCACGTAGCAGTGACAGACCATTTCATCCGCAGGCGCCCCGTAGCGGATACCCTGCAAAAGAAAATAACAGCATTCCTCGGAATGAAATGCTTTAATAATGATAAGCCGGATGCAATAACTATTGCCCGTGGCTTTATGGAATTTTATGAAAGATATGCGCCCTCAAAAGGCCTTCTGGATTCTACTATCCGTTACCTCGCTATGCAAAGTGATGCAGAGGCTTCCAAAAAACAAAACCGGGATTATATAAGAGTGTATTACCTGCTCAAAGATTTTCAGAAAGTTATCGGTTATGCAACAAAGATGCAACCGGCAGCTATAAATGATGCATGGACGGCATACCGCATAGGAGAAGCATATTACCAGCTGCAGCAACCGGATAGCGCCCTTTTCTGGTACCGGCGTTCAACAGAAATATGGAAATACTCGCCCGACTTTGAAAATAAATATGGTATTTGCCTGCTGGCTTTAAACCAAATACCTGAGGCGATGGCGGTTTTCCAATTTATTCTCAGCGAAAACCCTAATCACATCAGCGCGCTCACAAGCCTCGGCTATATCTATATGCAGCAGGGAAATAATACAATGGCCTATGATTATATGATACGTGCGGATTATCTCGATCCCGACTACGAACAAAACCTCGTAAACCTTGCTGTCTGGTATCACAACAATAATCAAGCCGAACAGGCAAAAAAACGATTAGAGCACCTGATAAAGAAACATCCGGATAACGAACGTGCCAAGGCTATGCTATCAGACCTGGAAAAGTGACATAACCACGGAATAACAAAAAACCTGAATTCAAACAGTATTTTTATAAATTTACTGCTAAATGATCTTATGAAAAAAGCTGCTTTAGTTTTATTGGCAACATTGTTTGCATTCAATTTGTTTGCACAACCGGATGTGTTTGCACAGGAAATACCCAAAATACGTCCTGCCAGTTGTCCAGTAATATATTTGTCCACAAGTACCGGAATAAATAATGCTACAGGTGTTGTTGGGTTCAGTTTTGATGTGCCGGTTGCGGAATATGTTTCAATAGATGCAGGAACCGGGCTTAGTTCATGGGGGAATAAATTGTATATAGGTGGCAGGTATTATTTAAAATCCTGCCACAGAGGCATGGCTATCAGCGCTGGTATAACCCGTAATACCGGGGTAACAGATTTCCAAAGCGATATGGAAACCATTTACAAACCTTCGGAGCCTGTAACACTTCGCTTATACCCGAAAACAAACATTCTCTTTGCCGTTTATCGTTATGTAACCCTTGGCAAGAGATATAACAGGTTTTATTTCGGCGGCGGATGGTCTCAAAATATTTCCGGTAAACAATTCAAGCAATTCTCCGGGAACCAGCTGAGCGATAATTCTACAAATATGATAAATATGCGGTCGCCCGGCGGCCCCATGATTACTGCTGGTTTTTCATTTGGCTATTTCAGGGGAGACAAATAATAACAATAGTTATTTATTAAAATAATGAGTTCTGGATTATGCGATCATCCTATAATAAACCGGAGTTACTAATTCGGAAAATAACGCTCGTTACATTATTATTTACGGTTTGCATCGGGGCCGTTTCTGTATTGTTCCAAATCAAACCTTTTTGGGTAGATGAATGGTTTATCCTTTACAACTTGAAAACTAAAGATGCTGCAGGACTTTTTGGGCATTTAGACCTTTTGCAGCAGTTCCCACGTGTGTATTTAGAAATTTTAAAATCATTTACCTCGTTTTTTAATTACAGTTATTTTTCGCTCAGACTGCCCTCTTACTTAGTCAGCGTATCAACGGTTATTCTGAGCTATAAAATGATGAAGAAAATCTTTGATCACCAGGTATTCGCCAGGTATTTGTTTGTTTTGATATTGGTATCATCCTTTACATTCACAGAGTACTTTGTTCAGATAAAGCAATATTCAATGGATATATTATTAAGTGTTTTTGCTTTATGGCAACTGTCGGAATTATTAAAATTAAAAGATCACCCTGTTAAATTGAACAGGTATATTTTTCTTTGCTTCAGCTTTTTGATGGTCCCTTTTTTCAGTTACACCTATCCTATCGCAATTGCGCCCGCATATGTTGTCACGCTTTTGCAAACTATTGCGCTTCTTAAAAGTAATAGTCGCCTTGCGTTTAAATGGAAAATAACCATCCTGCAATGGGCCCCCTTGTTAATATGCACATTTAGTATTGCCATATTTTATATTGTTGATGCGAATCAATTAATTGCAGACAAAAGCATGTATAATTTCTGGAATTTTTTGTTCATTAATAATGACAACAAATTACTTTCTTTCTTAACGGGTTTTTACGCACTTTTTTCACAATTGGGTGCCGGCGTTGTCTTTGAAAGTCTATTTGGAATTTTAGGGGTCGTTTCATTTATTTATGCTATTGTTTCCTGTGTAAAGAATTATACCAGGAAACAATATAGTCTTGAAGCGCAGCTAATAATTTATAGTTGCCTGCTTATAGTTTTATGCCTTTCTTTATTTCTGTTTAAAAAATTGCCTTTGGGTACGCCAAGGCTCAATGCTTTTACTATGCCATCAATAGCTATTCTGATAATTTATTTTATTAACCAATTATCCATTTACATCCGCAGTGATTTACAAAAAATGGCATTGCCAGTAATATTATACATTGGTGTAATAGGGAATGTTTACTCCAGGTATATAAACTATTTTACCAGTCCTGTATATAAAAAACAAATGAAAATTTATGTCTCCACAGGAAATGCTATCCAGCTTGCCGAGGCTAAAAAAATTCCCATACTTATCACATTGGGTATCACTTATCCTTACGAAAGGGCGGTCGTTGACGCCGGTGCGCCGGATCCCGGCGCGTGGGTTTTAAAATCATTTCCTGCGTATCACATGAATGAACATTTACCCGTTTACGCAATAAAAGACCTAGATAATGCTAGCGAATTTATCAGGCAGTTACCTGCAAACATTAATACTATATTAGTGGGTGATGGTACTACATTTCATATTGTTAATAGAAATGGGACACTTTAAATTTCCTGGTGTTTTTTTCTGACTTGCAGCTATCCAATATAAATCCGGAGTTCCTGAAATATAAAAATCCCGCACTTTGCAGTACGGGATCAACAATGATATTTTCGGATAGTTAAAGGGCAGCTTTATACCGTGCGTCAACTGCATCCCAGTTTATTACATTCCATATAGCTTTCAGATAGTCGGGGCGCCTGTTTTGGTAAAGCAGATAATAAGCGTGCTCCCAAACATCTATACCTAATATCGGATGCCCCTTTACTTCAGCAATGTCCATCAAAGGATTATCCTGGTTGGGGGTAGAACTAACGATCAGTTTGCCATCACTTACCAGCAGCCATGCCCAGCCACTGCCAAAGCGGGTGGCGCCGGCAGTGCTCATTTTTTCCTTTAATGCATCCAGAGAACCAAACGTCTCATTGATAGCAGTTGCAAGACCACCGGCAGGCTGGCTACCATTGTTGCCAAGGATAGTCCAGAACATGGTATGGTTGTAATGGCCGCCGCCATTATTGCGTACAGCTACCGGACAAGCTGAAATATTAGCCATAAGCTCTTCAAGGGTCTTGTTTTCATGTTCAGTACCTGCTAATGCTTTGTTCAGATTGTCCACATAAGCCTGGTGGTGTTTATCATGGTGTATTTGCATTGTTCGCGCATCAATGTGCGGTTCAAGTGCATCGAAGGCATAAGGCAATGCCGGAAGTGAGTGTACCATAGTCTTTAGTTAAGTTTTTATTTTTATTGTTCAAAGTTATCTAATCAAAAGTCAAAAATGTAATTAAGCGAGATAAGAAATTAAGATACGGGTATAATTAAAATAACTGTAGATTATATCAAAAAAATCGTGCCAATTTTTTGTTTACATCAAATATGGCAATATCTTTTAATAAAAATTACTGAATTTTATCAGCCCCGTACATCAAGTACGTCTCTCAATGCATTTCCCAGGATATTGAATGCATAAACAAGCAACATAATTGCTATGCCCGGTATCAGGGCAAGTAGCGGGCGATTGGTCAGCAGGAAATTATAATGTTCTTTAATCATTAATCCCCAGGAAGGATGCGGGGGCTGCACCCCGAAACCAAGAAAACTGAGACCGGCCTCTACCAGTATAGCAGCGGCAAAATTACTTGCGGCAATAACCATCAACGGCCCTGCAATATTGGGCAATATATGCCGGAAAATGATGCGCATATCCCCAAGTCCCAGCGCTTTGGCGGCGGTTACATACTCCATCTCGCGCAGCGCCAGCACCTGCCCCCTGATGAGGCGCGCCGCACCAACCCACATGCTCAATCCGATAGCGATAAAAATCTCCCAAAAGCCCTTGCCAATAGTGAGTGTAATAGCAAATACTAACAGCAGCGTTGGAATAGCATACAGTATATTAATAATCCACATCACCACATTGTCCACAACGCCGCCATAATAACCTGCCAGTGAACCAAGAATAATACCAATGGTAAGCGACAACAGTACAGCTATCAAACCTACAGCCAGCGTCACGCGCGAACCAATGAGCAGCCGGGAGAGTATGTCGCGGCCATATCGGTCAGTACCAAGGTAGAATGTCCGGGTAATAATTTGATGCTGCCCCAGGTATGCCTGTTGTTCAGATAAAGGTGCAGCCGAATATTCTTGCGGCAGTAGTGACTTTAGTGCATACGATAGCGTGTCCTCAATACTGTCATCAATATAATGCCTTACAATAATCCGGTCTCCAATAAAATTATAGCTGTTTATTGGCAAGGCCTGGTAATCAGATGGCGCTCCGTTGAACCATTCAAAAAACCTGCTGCCGTGCTCCTGTTTGCTGCTCTTGGGTATGTAAAGTAACTGCTTTTTAAATCCCGGATGTTTTGCACCCAGTTCTATGATCATACGATTTGCTGATGGCGTAGCATCAGCTGCAAGCAGGTATGCAAAAACAGAAACCACGCAGGTAAGCCCGATAATACACAATGCAACAACCGCCGAAGGACGCTTTAGCAATTTACGTAAGACCGTGTTCGTGGCATCGTTCAATTTGAAAACTTAACCGATAGTACTGTTATAAAGAAAAGTAATGACTTCAGAATTTTGTTCAAGCTTATTTTCGGAATTCAGCATGTCATGGTTCGGCGCGGCTCACCATGACAAATTATCTATTATTCAACCTTAACTAAATTCATTAATATCTCCGTCGAAACAATAACATTTCAGTCATCATAAGTTCCGCGAACGACGATTAATTATTTGCCTTTTCAACCAATTAACCTTTTAACCCTTTAACCTTTTAACCTTTTAACCCTTTAACCTTTTAACCTTTTAACCCTTTAACCTTTTAACCTCTTACCCTTTTAACCTTTTACCCTAATCCAGCCCCTGTTCGCTAACCAGATAAATAAACTGCGCCATTACTACTGCACCAAGATTTAATTCACGGTGATTTACTCTTTCAAAAACATCGTTGTTCGTATGATGCAGGTCGAAATATCGCTGAGAGTCCGGTACAAGGCCAGCTAAAGGCACCTTGAGTTTTTTACCAATTGGGTCAATATCAGAACCGCCTTCTTCCCTGCTGAAATCATACACCCCATAAGGCAGGAAGAGATTTTTATAACTGGTTATTTTGTCTTTTTGCGCCTGGCTCATCACCAGCCCTATACCCCGCGGCGTGAAGCCGCCTGCATCTGTTTCTATTGCGATTACATGGTTCTCATGATGAGCCATAGCTGAATCTGCATAAGCCTGACCGCCCTTCTGCCCGTTCTCCTCGTTCATAAACAATACCGCCCTGATGGTACATTTAGGTTTCAGCCCCATTGCTTTGAATGCACGTATGACCTCTATAGACTGCACACAACCTGCTCCATCATCATGAGCCCCCTCACCCACATCCCATGAGTCAAGATGCCCGCCAATCGTAATAATGCGCTCCGGTGTTTCTGTACCCTTTATCTCCCCTATCACATTGTAGGAGTGGACAGCGTCCGGCATCATGTGACATTCAGAAGTCAGTTTGGCCATTACTTTCCCTTTCTGGCAAGCCTGCTCCAGCATATCGGAAGTAGTATTGCCAAGCGCCATTGCAGGTATTTTTTTTATTGAATCCACATAATGGGTACCACCTGTATGCGGAAAATCGTCTGTGCCTGTGGACATAGAGCGTATGATAACGCCAACGGCGCCCTTCGCAGCTGCGGCACTCGGACTGCCTCCGCGGTATTTAACAGCATCTCCATACCCCTCAAATGTGAAAATGAAATCCTGGCGGAACCTGTAGTTGAAAAATACTATTTTCCCTTTTACGGCGCTTTCCGGCAACGCTTTAAATTCATCGAAATTATGAACCATTATTATGGGTGCCTCAAGTAGTTTGCCACACGTACCCTCACTATTACCGAGTGACAAGGCATCTACTTTCTTATATTCTTTACCAGTCTTAAGGTACAGGCTTTCTTTGCCCCTATACCAATAAGGCACATCTGCGGCCTGTAGCCATACTTTTTCTGCCCCTGCGGCCTTCATGGCTTTTTCTCCCCATGTCACTGCTTTTGCCGCAGCAGGAGAACCGCTGATACGGTGTCCGACAGTTTTGCACAATACCCGCAGATTCTCGTAGCAGGTGCTATGCAGCATAATCTCATTGGATATTTTACGGAACATCAGAGAATCCTGCGCCGGTGACGAATATGCCAGCCCGATAGCGAGGACGGTAAGTATGCCTTGTTTCATTTTATAAAAGTAATAGAAATGTGCGCAATCCAAAATGGAAACGGGCATGTTTCTGTACTAAAAAGGAAGATAATAGTATTTTGACGTGATTATTAATTCTACTTTAACAGGTTATCAATGACCTCTATTACGTTCTATATCAGCATTTCGTTGAGCATGTCTATGTGTCATTTGCTCCATTACTTCCTCATATGTTGCTCCTTTTCTAGAGTAGAGATTAATAAACACTTCCC
>CAISOH010000299.1 GCA_903887005.1 uncultured Bacteroidota bacterium
AGTTCAGTTGGCATAATTAATAGGATACGTGTCTCCGGGAAGTAAAAAAAGGCTAAAAATGGGCTTATAATGAAAAAATAATGAAAAATCTGAAACAAAAATCAATTTGAAAGGAAAATTTTAGAAATGTAATGGACCCAAACATAAAATAAAATCACTCATATAATTTGTTTAGGAAAAATATGTAGTTTTTAGAGATGCCCTTAAGTTGTTTGAGATGTGAAGTGTTGTTTTTGTGAGGTGAGTGAAGCATGTGAAATTTCACATGCTTCTTTTTTACTGTACATTTCGTTTTTTAGATTCCACCAGACGCAATAAAAAAAGGACATTGAATTGGAAGTTCAATGTCCTTTTATATAATATTATTTGTAAACTTCAGAATATCTTTTAATGACCAGAGTAGATAGAGAATACTTCTATCTCATAATATGGCTTATCATCATTTCTGTATGCGATATCATACATGTGTACGGACATAACGTCATTTACATATATGTGCTCCAGGTAATGTTCGTTTGTAAACCTGCGCATTTTTGTTTTGTAGTAGTCCATAGTAGATACTACCTGTTTCTTAATTTTTTCATATTGGTCTTTATCAGCGGTTTCAAACTTTATAGCAACATGATTATGGTATGAAAACCCATCGTCATAATATTTGCAATATGAAATTACATTACTTCCGTTCCTGAAAACAGTGCAATTGTCATTATATTCAAGATGGTTCAGGGTATAACCCTTATCATGAACATAAGATTCAAATTTGGGATATAGAAAGGACCTCATTTTTGCCAGTTCATCAAATGAGAAATCTTGTCCAAAGCTGATGGAACAGAAATTGAAGGAGATTAAAAGTAACA
The DNA here is from genome assembly GCA_903887005.1 of uncultured Bacteroidota bacterium. Classification (GTDB taxonomy): domain Bacteria; phylum Bacteroidota; class Bacteroidia; order Chitinophagales; family Chitinophagaceae; genus Nemorincola. The sequence goes on from CAISOH010000299.1 coordinate 858, forward strand.
GTACTACTTTTTTCATGTTTATTATTTTTATGTGGACAAATATAATCGCTATTGTGTAAAATGTAAAACATTTGGTAAATATTTTTTCAGGATTTATGAAATAATTGTTTTGTTATCAGTTCAGCTTTAGAAAGGTCATGAGCATCAATTGTATAGCTGTTTACAGCAAAGCCTTTCAACTAAGGAGTATCTTCGTAACTTTGCACCTGAAACTTAATTAATAATACGATATGTCTTATTCTCCAAAGAATAAAATACGCCTGGTTACTGCAGCTTCATTGTTTGATGGCCATGATGCTTCCATTAATATTATGAGGCGGATCATGCAGGCGAGCGGAGCTGAGGTTATACACCTGGGCCATGATCGCAGTGTGCAGGAAGTGGTGGACTGCGCCATACAGGAAGATGCAAATGGTATAGCGATAACCTCCTACCAGGGCGGCCATGTAGAGTATTTTAAATACATGTACGACCTGCTGAAGAAAGCAGGTTGCAGCCATATAAAAATATTTGGCGGCGGCGGCGGCGTTATACTGCCAACGGAAATAAAAGAACTGGAAGATTATGGCATCGCACGTATCTATTCACCTGATGACGGACGCTCTATGGGATTGCAGGGCATGATAGACGACCTGCTTGAAAAATGCGATTATCCAACCGGTAACCAGCTAAACGGTGAACCCGGTCATTTAAAAGAGAAAGATGTAAAGTCAATAGCGCGACTCATTTCTGCCGCTGAAAATTATTATGACCTGCCCGAAACTCAGGCCACGCTGAAAAAAATAAAAGAGAAGGCTGCACATTCACATACACCTGTGCTGGGTATTACTGGTACCGGCGGGGCAGGGAAAAGTTCGCTGGTAGATGAACTGGTACGCCGTTTCCTCCTGGATTTTAAAGATAAATACATTGGTATCATTTCCGTTGACCCGACTAAACGCAAAACAGGAGGGGCATTACTGGGTGACCGTATCCGCATGAACGCCATCCGCAACGACCGGGTATATATGCGCTCTATGGCTACGCGCCAGAGTAACCTTGCCGTTTCGCGCCACATACATGATGCAGTAAATATTTTAAAGGCCGCAAAATATGATCTTATCATTCTTGAAACATCTGGCATAGGGCAGAGCGATACCCAAATTACAGAGCACTGTGACCTGAGCATGTATGTGATGACCCCGGAATACGGGGCAGCCACCCAACTTGAAAAAATAGACATGCTCGACTTTGCGGATATTGTTGTCATCAACAAATTCGACAAGCGCGGCGCTATGGACGCCCTGCGGGATGTAAAAAAACAATACCAGCGAAACCATAAATTTTTTGAGAAGAAGATTGACGATATGCCGGTATTTGGCACCATCGCTTCCCAATTCAATGACCCCGGCACCAATACCATGTATAAATCGCTCATGGATCTTGTGGCACATAAAACAGGGGCTCCGCTGCATTCCGATTACAAGGTTACGGACGAGATGAGCGAGAAGATATACATTATCCCGCCCTCCCGCACCCGATACCTCAGCGAAATAGCGGAGAACAACCGCAAATATGACAAATGGACAAAAGACCAGAGCAGTGTAGCCCAAAAACTATTTTCTATTAAGAAAACCATTGAAACGCTCCAGGCAACCACTGTGGAAGATAAGGACAGGCTGATAAAAACGCTGCAGGAGGTATATTCCAAAACAGAACTTGACCTTGACCCGAGGAACAAACACTTATTGGAAAACTGGGAGGCAAAGAAAAAGCAATATACAGACGAATATTATATATACAAAGTACGCGATAAGGAGCTGAAAATAAAGACACATACCGAATCGCTGTCTCACTTACAGATACCCAAGGTTGCAGTACCCCGTTATGAAGCATGGGGAGAGATACTGCAATGGGCGCTTGCTGAAAATTTTCCCGGAGAGTTTCCTTATGCAGCCGGTATATATCCTTTCAAACGTGAAGGAGAAGATCCCGCGCGTATGTTTGCAGGAGAAGGCGGCCCGGAGCGGACCAACAAGCGTTTCCATTATGTGTCTCATGGTCTGCCCGCAAAAAGACTTAGTACCGCATTTGATAGTGTAACCCTTTATGGGCAGGACCCTGAGTACCGCCCGGATATATATGGCAAGGTGGGCAATTCAGGTGTAAGTGTTTGCTGCCTCGATGATGCCAAGAAATTATATAGCGGCTTTAATCTTGCTGATCCAAAGACGTCTGTGTCAATGACCATCAATGGCCCGGCGCCAACTATCACCGCCTTCTTCATGAATGCAGCTATAGACCAGCAATGTGAGCTGTACATAAAAGCACATGGCCTTGAGGAAGAGGTAAATAAAAAAATAGACGCCATATACGCTGATAAAGGATTACCCCAGCCATACTATAATCCGGGAAACCTCTCCCCGGCCCTCTCCAAAGGAGAGGGAGGTGCTTTACCGGAGGGTAACGACGGACTTGGTCTTATGCTGCTTGGCGTTACCGGAGACCAGGTATTGCCTGGGGATGTGTATGAAAAAATAAAAGTGGAGACGCTGAAATCTGTGCGCGGAACCGTGCAGGCAGACATTCTTAAAGAAGACCAGGCGCAGAATACCTGTATCTTTTCTACTGAGTTTTCCCTGCGTGTAATGGGCGATGTACAGCAGTATTTTATTGATAAAAAAGTACGCAACTTCTATTCCGTATCCATCAGCGGGTACCATATTGCAGAGGCGGGCGCTAACCCTATTTCACAACTGGCGTTTACCATCTCCAATGGTTTCACCTTCGTGGAGTATTACCTGAGCAGGGGGATGCACATAGATGATTTCGCACCCAACCTTTCTTTCTTTTTCAGTAATGGCATAGACCCTGAATATAGCGTAATAGGCCGCGTGGCAAGGCGTATATGGGCAAAGGCCATGAAGTATAAATACGGCGGTAATGAGCGATCCCAGATGCTCAAATATCACATCCAGACATCGGGCCGCTCCCTTCATGCACAGGAGATAGACTTTAATGACATTCGCACTACACTACAGGCGCTGTATGCCATTTATGACAATTGCAATTCTCTGCATACGAATGCGTATGATGAAGCCATCACGACCCCTACAGAGGAAAGTGTGCGCCGCGCAATGGCCATCCAACTGATCATTAATAAAGAGCTGGGCCTTGCCAAAAATGAGAATCCCTTACAGGGCGCTTTCATAATAGACGAACTGACGAACCTTGTGGAAGATGCTGTGCTTGCCGAATTTGACCGTATTACAGAAAGGGGTGGTGTGCTTGGGGCCATGGAAACCATGTACCAGCGCGGCAAGATACAGGAAGAAAGCCTTTACTACGAAACCTTGAAACACACTGGTGAATTCCCGATTATTGGCGTTAATACGTTCCTCAGCTCCAAAGGATCTCCAACTATTATTCCATCGGAAGTGATACGTTCTACAGAAGAAGAAAAAGAATTCCAGATACAGACGGTGCAGAACCTATGGAAGCGTAACGAAGATAAAAGCGCAGGTATATTGCATGAGTTGCAGCAGAAGGCCATCCACAATCAAAATATTTTTGAAGCGCTGATGGAAGCTGTAAAATATTGTTCAATTGGACAAATTACTAAAGCTTTGTTTGAGGTGGGGGGACAGTACAGGAGAAATATGTGATTTAAATTCAAAAGTAAAAATTCAAAAGTAAAAAATGCTTATGATAAAGCATTTAACTATTTAAATTTATCAGTAAATTTGTCTAAATCTTTAATTTATGACAGGTAGTGTAGAAAGACAACTTAATTCATACATCCACCAGCTTAATGCGGCTCAAAAAAAATCTTTATTAGGATTTATTAAAACCATTTTCCCAAGTAAGGAGGAAGAGGAAACTTATACGATTGAGCAATACAATAAGGAATTGGATGACGCGGAAGCAGAAATAGAACGCGGGGAGTTTTTCACGAATGAGGAGGTATTTGCAATCACTAAAAAGTTGATTGATGACTGGAAAAAAGACCAATTGGTCTAAAACTGCGAAGAAGCAATATTCTGCTGCTATTGAATATATATTGAATGATTCGATAAAAAATGCAGAAACTGTAGAAAGAAAATTCCGGGAGAAACTTAAAACTGTTTCCAAATTCCCTGAAACATGTCCTCCTGATAAATATAAGGTTGACAACGATGGTAGTTATCGTGTGTTTATTTTATACCATTACAGAGTTTCCTATCGGGTAAAGACAAATGAAATCATTATACTAAGAATAAGGCATACCAGCATGAAACCTAAATATTATTAGATAGTGGTTTACCTTCTATAGAGGTTGATTCTTATACTCCCCCAGCACTACCTCCAGTTCACTGATTATCATAGCGGTTGCTCCCCAGATAATGGTTTCGTCTTCCAGTTTATAGGCGTTTACCTTTCTTATTATACCGGGCCTTGCCGGAGATATGACATCTGCAATGGTTTTTCTGTCTGCATGCAGCAGGTTACTGAGCGGAACTTCTATAGTATAAGACACTTCATTATGGCTTAGATTATAGCTGGGACGGTTCTTCGCAAAACCAACATAAGGATACACATTAAAATTGCTGACCGGAATATACAAAGGGGTCAAGGCGCCAAGAATATCCACTTCCGAAGACATTATGCCCAACTCTTCCTGGGCTTCACGCAAAGCCGTGGCTCTGAAATCAGCGTCTTCCGCATCGTAACTGCCACCGGGAAAACTGACCTGCCCGTTATGCGCCGTTTTGTCTTCACGCCGTTTCATCAGCAGCACATGCAACTCTTCATTCAAAGGGAACAGCAGGCAGAGTACAGCGCTCGGCCTTGCATTTTCAGGCACCTTTACCGGCATGGTTACTATTCTTCCCATCATTCGTTCCTGAGCGCTCCGCCCGGGTAGCGAATGTGTCAGGCGTTCTCTCAGCCACTCTATTTTATCTTTATACTCAGGCAATGTTTTTTTATGTTTTTTAATCCAATGTCATTAACTATAAAATATTTCACCCCTTCGGGGTTTAACACAGGATTTTCTTCATTTTGCTATAATAATATCAACCCTTCGGGTTTAGAAATACTTAGGTAATGAAATTGATTTTTAATTTACGACATCGGCACCTCAAATATAACAACATCACTTTGCTCACTGGCAATTATGTCAAAGGAGTCTGTTTCGCTTATGCCCAGGGCATCTCTTTTATTCAGTACCTGTTCCCCAACAGTCACCTTACCATCAATCACAAATATATAGGCCCCGTGGTTTTGGCTGTGCAGTGTGTGTGTGATGATTTTACCACGTTCCAATGTAGTGCGGTATATCCATGCATCCTGGTGGATCTTTAATCCCTCATCTTCATTATCTATTGGCGATACCAATGCCTGGAGTTTATTAATACGCTCTTCCTGCGGAAATACTTTCTGATCATACCTCGGCTTCACATTCTTTACCTTGGGAAATATCCATGTCTGCAGCAGGTTCACTTTTTTATCAGGATTATGATTGTATTCACTATGCACTACTCCGGTCCCGGCGCTCATTACCTGCACCTCGTTTGGCATTATAGATTCGGTATGGCCCATACTATCCTTGTGTTCCAGCGCGCCATCCAGTATTATAGTGATTATCTCCATATTATCATGGGGATGTTTGCCAAAGCCCTTTCCGCCTTCCACAATGTCATCATTCAGTACCCGCAGCATTCCGAAATGCACCTTTGCCGGATCGTACCAGTTGGCGAAACTGAAAGAATGATGCGCGTCCAGCCAGCCATGATTTGCGTGGCCACGTTTCCCGGCTGCATGAAATATTGTTTTTGCCATAAGTGTTAATTTTGAAAATTAAGTGCAGATACATCTATACAAAATATATGCCCGCAAGTTTCCCTGACAAAGTTGCAGAATAATGTCCTGTTTAACATACAATATTTCATATAAAGGCATTCGCAAAACTAATAAATTGGTAAATTGCCGCTTAAACCGGATACACTGATGTATTTAACAAATTGCAACAAAAATTGCACAGATACATTGTTGCGGTTACTTTTTTAAATTTCACCTTTTGAATTTTGACTTTTGAATTTGAAAAACATGTCTCAGAGCATACTGGTTATAGACGATGAAAAAGCCATTCGTAAGGCGCTTAGTGAAATACTCACCTTCGAAGGCTTTACTATTGATGAAGCTGCAGATGGCGCGGAAGGCGCGAAAAAAATAAAGGAAAACAACTACGATTGTATTCTCTGTGATATTAAAATGCCGCGCATGGATGGCATGGAAGTATTGCAGTTAGCAAAAGAAGAACGTCCGGATACTCCCTTTATAGTTATTTCCGGGCATGGGAATATTGAAACCGCCGTTGATGCGGTAAAAAAAGGCGCTTACGACTATATCTCAAAACCGCCGGATCTTAACCGCCTGCTGATAACCATCCGTAATGCGATGGATAAAAAATCGCTGGTAACTGAAACAAAACAACTACGCAAGCGCATATCACGCGGGTATGAAATGATAGGCGCAAGTGAAGCGATGAAGCGGATACACGATACCATTGCGAAGGTAGCGCCAACCGATGCCCGTGTGCTTATAACAGGAGAGAATGGCGTGGGCAAGGAATTAGTCGCGCGCAGAATACATGAGTTAAGCGCCCGCTCCAGTGGCCCAATGATAGAGGTCAACTGCGCGGCCATACCGTCGGAGCTTATCGAGAGTGAACTGTTCGGTCATGAGAAAGGATCTTTTACTTCCGCTATTAAGCAACGGATTGGTAAATTTGAGCAAGCCAACGGAGGTACGCTGTTCCTGGACGAAATAGGCGATATGAGTCATGATGCCCAGGCCAAAATGCTGCGCGCCCTGCAGGAAGGCAAGATAACACGGGTAGGCGGCGAAAAGGAAATAAAGGTGGATGTGCGCGTGATATCAGCAACTAATAAAAACCTGCTGGATGAAGTAGCGGAAAAAAAATTCCGCCTTGACCTGTACCACCGCTTGAGCGTCATACTAATACCGGTACCATCGCTTAACGCCCGCCGGGATGATATTCCCGCACTCATCAATCACTTTATGAAAGAGATATGTGAGGAATATAAGCAACCAATTAAGGAAATTGAACCCGCCGCGATCGACTCCCTGCAACAATATAACTGGACCGGCAATATCCGTGAACTGCGCAATGTAATTGAACGTCTCATCATACTCTCTGATAAAATAATAACGAATAAGGATGTGGAGACGTATATTCTGCTGAAGTAAGTATCCTGTAAAACGCTATAAATTTAAAGAAGTTAAAATCAAATCGTCCCATATCAAACAAAATCCGCTCTCAGCCTTTGTTATAGCTAATATTGTTTTTTCATATCATTCGACATGAATAGTCGTTCATGTCGAAAATTTTCAATAATTTCGACATGAAATGATTTAAGTATTGAGGCAATCACCATATTGTCAGGCTAAAGTTGAGTAACAAAAACCCATAAAAATGGCATTTAACAGAAATAATCCCAACAATGATTTGCCTTTACTACCTCCCGGAGTTAAAATAGAAACTCAGGAGATATTAAAACATCTGGCGACTGCATCAAGGCATTTAGGAGAATTAAATGGGCTTTGTGCTACACTCAGAGACCCGACACTATTGATAAATACAATTGCCCTGCAGGAAAGTAAAGACAGTTCGGAAATTGAAAACATTGTAACTACCCAGGACGAACTGTACCATGCAACCATGGAATCTGCAAACGCAACATCGGCAGCAAAAGAAGTATTAAGATACAGGGAAGCACTTTACAGAGGATTGGACGTAATGAAAAAGAGAAAAAACATTCTTTCTGTAAATACAATGGTTGAGATCGTACAAGTGATTAAACAAAATAACGCCGGCATCCGCAAAACACCGGGAACTGCTTTGAAAAATGCCATTACCGGAGAAATTATCTACACCCCACCGGAAGGCAAACAAGTAATTGAAGATAAGTTAGCAAACCTTGAACGCTTCATTAATGACAATGAATTTTCTGCACTTGACCCTTTGGTGAAAATGGCTGTCATACATTATCAATTTGAAGCAATACACCCTTTTATAGATGGTAATGGAAGAACCGGCAGAATATTAAACGGACTTTATTTAGTACAACAAGGATTATTACCCCAGCCCATTCTATATTTGAGTTCTTACATCGTTAAAAACAAATCGCTTTACTATCAGTTACTAAGAGGGGTCACAGAAAAGAATAACTGGCATGACTGGATCATGTACAACTTAACAGCCGTGATTGAAACTTCACAACTGACAACAGGAAAGATACGCCAGGTATTAAGCCTGAAAGAAAAAATGGAAGTTGAGCTAAAAGACGTCTTAGGTTCATCATATAAACATGAGTTGCTTCAACTGATGTTTGAACTGCCTTATCTTAAAATTGAAATAATTGAGAAGAAAGGAATGGCACATAGACAAACTGCATCTGCCTGGCTGAAAAAGTTAGTCAATGCAGGCGTAGTATCAGAGCAAAAAAAAGGAAAAACACTATACTTTATTAATCATAGATTGATAACTACATTGGCAAGCTGAAATGAGTATTTTGTAAAACCACTTAATCTATGAACAAAATAAAAAAGGAAATAAAACCTCTGAATAAATTAGCGAAAACTAAGAAAAGCCTGGTGATCCAAGAGGTAGATGGCGAAAACAAATGACTTTCCGTCCGGGAGACATCAGAACCATTGAGTTTGATACAGACTACATTAATTCCTTAAAGCTTTTTTCTGATAGTGTAAAAAGAAAAAAGGATATTAATGCACAATAACATATGCATTAATATCCTGAAATCAAACAACAAATTCTCACTCAATTATTTGCTCACATTTGCAACAAGCTGACAACCTTGATCAAAGCACTCCCCTTCAGGGGCCGGGGGTTGCCGGGGGTTTTATCCTATCGCCTGTTTCAAATCCTCTATCAGATCGTCCACATCTTCTATACCCACACTCAACCTTATCAATGAATCCACCAATCCGTTTTTCACACGGTCTTCTCTTGGTATGGATGCATGTGTCATTGATGCGGGATGGCCTATCAAAGATTCTACACCACCAAGAGATTCCGCCAATGCGAAAAGTTGTGTTTTTTTAAGCACGGCAACCGCTTCATCCAGGCTATCGCTTTTCAGGGTAAAGGAGATCATACCGCCAAAGCCGCGCATTTGTTTCTTAGCAATATCGTGATTGGGGTGGTCTTCAAAACCTACCCATAATACCTTGCCTACCTTAGGATGATTACGAAGATAGTGTGCTATTGTGGCCCCATTTTCACAATGCCGCTGCATGCGCACATGGAGGGTTTTTATGCCCCGAAGCACTAACCAGCAATCGTGCGGGCCGGGTACCGCGCCGCAACTGTTTTGTATAAAGCGAAGCCGCTCTTCCAGTCCTCCATCATTCATGATGAGGGCGCCATGCACTACATCGGAGTGGCCTCCAAGGTATTTTGTGGCGGAATGTAATACTATGTCAGCGCCCAGGTCAAGCGGGTTTTGCAGGTAGGGAGAGGCAAAGGTATTATCACAAACGAGGGTGAGGTTATGTTTTTTGGATATCTCCGCACAGGCGGCAATATCTATCACATTCAGCAAAGGATTAGTTGGCGTCTCTATCCACACCATCTTTGTATTGCCGTTGATATATTGCGTGATGTTTTGAGCATCCTGCATGCCTATGAAGTGAAACTTAATGCCATAGTTGGCAAATACCTTGGTCATTACTCTGTAAGTGCCGCCATATAGATCGTTCGATACGATAACTTCATCGCCCGGCAGCAATAGTTTTATTACTGCGTCAGTCGCTGCCATGCCGCTTCCGAAGCATAAGCCGTACTTACCATTTTCGATTGCAGCCAGCGCATTTTGCAATACGGTGCGGGTGGGGTTTTGTGTACGGGCGTACTCATAGCCTTTATGGTCGCCGGGGCCGGCTTGCACATAAGTAGAGGTCTGGTAGATAGGCGTCATAATGGCGCCGGTTGTCGGATCCGGCGATACGCCTGCATGTATTACTTTGGTATTGAGCTTGTAATTTTTGTTTTCCATGAAAAAATTCAATGTTTAATTAATGCCGCAAAAATATTCTTTTATAAATGAATAACCGGAAAATTTAGGAAACGAACCATCTTCACTGTAGTTTTTGCTGTTTAATATATTCTGTAAAAAGCGTTACTTTTTTCGTATCCGCTGCATTGAACAGAAATGGCTGTACATCTTTTGCCATTAGTTTCATGTCTAAATGTGAACATTTTTCAAGGATCCTTTCTTTTAGTTTTTTTGCTGAGGTAATTTTCAGCTTTTGCTCCAGGTATGCATAATTCGGTCTTCCAATCAGGGACAGAATAAAAATTACATCAAAAAAATCTCTTCCCTTATTTCTTGCCCGGTTAATAATTGCATAGAATTTTTGGGCCAGTAAAATATCCAAAGGAGTAATATTGATCTGGGTAAATATGTCGAAACGATTCAAAATAAATCGCTCTGGCTTAAATTTAAAATGCTGTGGTTCGGTATCGAGCTGGATGAGTATCTTCTCTTCTTTATAACCTGATAATCCTTCTTTAAACAGTAATTCCGGGAACCTAATATAACAATGGAAAGCGCCCTTATAGACTGTCCTCATTTCTATTTCATATCCTTCCTGCTCCAGTTGTTTTTTTATGTTTTCTGATATTGCCCCGAATGTGGATTCATCCAGTTGGAAATTATCGAAATCAATATCTTCTGAAAAGCGGGTATTGCCATGTACTATACGCAGGCAGGTGCCTCCCAGGAAACACAAATTGTTTGCATAGTCACTATCAAAGATTATCTGCAATAATTTATGCTGCAGGTATTCCCGCAAAATAAAATGCCTGAAATGCCTGAGATTTTCAGGATAAACTTTTTCTATTTCATTTAGAATTAACACCGGATAAAAATGATTTAAGAATTTCAATTCGTCTGTTAAGCGCTTTATTATCAAACACCGCTAAATAATGACTGAATTTATTCCAGTCCATATCCTCTGTTCCCGTTTTACTTAAACGTACTGCAGCAATATCTTTTTCATCCTTTATCCGGGGATTAAGGTAAAAATAGTCGAGTATAGCTTTTTCTTTTTCAGCAATAAGCACCGGCAATTCATTAATATGCAAAGCCTGGTAGCCAAAAAAAAGTGAAGGTTTTATAGTTCTGTAATTAAAAGTTCCGGCAGGTGTTTCATATAGCAGCGTTTTTTTTGTAGTTATGGCTTGTATGGAATATACTGATTCGGGGATGAGATTATAATAAGACAGGGCCGATTCAAGTGAAATATACGAAGGTTTACACAGGCAATTGCTGATACGGTACAGTAACGGTTCATTTTTTTCAATTTCTGTAAAAAGATACCAGCGATTGGTTAATTTAGAGATGTATTCTTTCTTTTGCCACTCCACAAGCCTGCGTGTATCCAGTCCGGGAAAGCGTTTTTGCACATCCTTTATTGAAAATACATGAAAAGGCAAAAGACCCTCCCTAAATTGCAAATAGCTCATTTTGTTTCTTAAAATTGTTATTTTTAACAAAAATAAGAAATAAAATGAAACAAAATGCCTGATAAATATTTATCGCTCCTTTAACTTGTCTCGCTGCTGATAATATAAAACAATGTTAATAATAGTTAATTTTTATATTTTAACACTTTGCAGGCTAACATAAATCACAAAGACTTTTGTTCTTTTATACAAATTCTGCGCCTTTACAAAAGCCTTCTCATGAAATACCTGGTTTCTATCATACTCTTCATTTGTTCTGCGCAGTATTGCATAGCGCAGAAATATACCATTAAGGGATCTGTAACCGATACTTTAAACATTGCGCCATTATTCAGGGCGTCGGTTGTAATGCTGCGGGCTGCTGATTCTGTTATTGAAGCCTATACACGCGCCGGTGGTTCCGGTCATTTTGAACTGCAGGCATCAAAAGAAGGCAAGTACATTTTGCAGATCACCTTCCCGGGTTTCGCTGATTATATAGATGTGGTTAATGTAAAGAATAATGTAACCGATGTAGGCGATATTCCCATGTCGTCGAAAGAGCATTTGCTGAAGGAATTCGTGCTCACGAAGCAAATAGCCTCCATCAAAATAAAAGGCGATACTACCGAGTATATGGCCGACAGTTTTAAAGTAAAAGAAAATGCAAATGTGGAAGACCTTTTAAGAAGGTTGCCGGGCATACAGGTGGACAAGAACGGACAAATAACGGCCCAGGGCGAAACAGTGCAAAAAATACTGGTTGATGGTGAAGAGTTTTTCTCCGATGATCCGAAAGTGGTAACACAGGGATTACAGGCCAGCGCGGTAGAGAAGGTGCAGGTATATGACAAAAAAAGCGATCAGGCTGATTTTACCGGGATAGATGACGGGCAAAAAACAAAAACCATAAACCTGGAACTGAAAGAAAACAGGAAGAAAGGTTATTTTGGAAAGGCAGAAGCCGGTGGTGGCACAGACGGATATTTCCAGAACCAGGGAATGATAAACGCTTTTAAAGGGAAAAGACAAATTTCGGTATTCGGGATAAATTCGAATACAGATAAAGTAGGGCTGGGCTGGGGTGATAATGATAAGTTTGGCGGCGGCAACGGACTTACAGAAATAAGCGATGACGGGACCTGGAATATGATAGGCGGCAGCTATGATGATTTCGGCGGATGGAACGGCACTTACAGCGGACAGGGGCTGCCCAAAGTATGGACAGGCGGATTGCATTTTGCCGATAAATGGAATGAAGACAAGAACCATATTTCAGGCAGTTACCGTTATGCACAGCAAAATGTGGAAGTGGAGGGCGGTAATACCAGGCAATATTCTTTAAGCGGAGATACTACGAGGATAAATACGGAGCAAAAGAACCAGTTCAGCAAGGCGGAACGTCATGGGATTGACGCAATGTATGAATGGAAAATTGACACCAATACTTCTTTAAGGCTAACCTCAAATGCAGGCATTAAAAGCCAAGAGGTATCGTCTGTTTTCCACACGGAAACATGGAACATGACCCCTGATGATGGGCCTAAGACCATAAATGACCGCAACCTGACCGGAAAAACAAATTCACAATTCATAAATTCCGACCTCCTTTTTCGCAAAAAATTTTCCAAAAAAGGACGAACAGCATCATTAGATGTAAAAGAGAATTACCGGGATTCAAAAGGAGACGGCCACCTTAACTCATCCATTAATACCCCGGGTGTTCCTGAAACCACGATAGACCAGAAGAAGATAAATAACAGCAATACTCTTTCCTTTTCATCAAAAGCTACTTATACAGAACCCTTATCAAAAACCGTTTTCCTGGAACTTGATTATGGCCTGACCACAAATAACAGCGAGTCGCTCAATTCTTCTTATGACAAGTCTCCCGGTGGAGGGGACTACAGTGTTTTTAAAGATAGTTTCAGCAGTAATTACAAATACAATGTTCTGTCGAATCAGGGTGGTGTAAGTTTTAAGTATGATCATAAAAAAATGAATTTTTCGTTAGGAAGCGATGTAACAAAAACAAACTATCTGCAAACGGACTTGCAACATGGTGATACCAGTCTTAACTATAACTATGTCAATTTATTTCCTAAAGGCAGTTTCAATTATAAGTTTGCAAAACGGACTTCGCTTAATTTCAGTTATAATGGCAGTACAAAACAGCCTACTATTGGCCAGATACAACCCCTGAGCCAAAATACAGACCCACTGAACTTAACTATCGGTAATCCGGGCTTAAAGCAGTCATTTACCAATAGATTGTCTCTGCGTTATAATGATTACAAAGTGCTTAGCGGGCGCTGGATCTATTCGAATTTAAATTACAGCGCTACCGCAAATGACATCAGCACTTCTCAAACAATTAACGGTCCGGTGAGCAGCACTAAGTATGTAAATGTGAACGGAGACTATTCTGCAAGCGGATATCTGGGGTATGGTTCTAAAATTAAAAAATTAAACCTTGATGTGGGCCTTACCCTGGAAGCATCAACAAACCACGTAAATAATTTCATTAACAATGAAAAAAATACCAGCAATAACAACAGTTATACAATCGGGCCAAACGTAAGTTACTACAAGGAAGATAAATATAATTTCAGTTGGAGTCCTGAAGTGACCTACAATGACAATACATCAACAATCAATAAATTTTCCACAAATTATTGGGTGTTTAATAATGAAATACGCGCGGAGGTGCAATTGCCGAAAAAATTTGAAGTTGGTAGTACTGCTAATGTAATGATTCGGCAGCAAACCGTTGTATTCAATACGAACAACCAGGTAACAAAGTGGAACGCTTATGTAACCAAAAAATTCCTAAAAAAAAATGAGCTGGAGCTAAAAGCTACTATTTACGACATACTTAACCAAAACATAGGATATACCAGGACAGCGCAGGGCAGCACCATATCGCAGGAGAGCTATAATACCATACGGCGGTATTTTATGCTTAGCCTGGTCTGGAACATTACTCATACACCGGCTGCAGAGACAGAAAAAAAATAAAAACTTACTCTATGAAAAGATTTCTTCTGACACTGAAAATAATCCTCAGTTTGATGGTTGCGGCAAATGCGCAATACACAATGAGCGGGAAAATAGAGTATGAAAAGAAAACCAATGTTCATGCCCAAATGAAGGATAATGCTGATGATAACGATTCGTGGTATGAGCGGATGAAATCGACGACGCCTAAATTCAACAGCACATTTTTTGATCTCATTTTCGATACTGCGAGATGCATTTACAAACCGGGTAAGGAAGTAGAAAATACAAGCAAAGGATGGGGCGGAGATCCTGCCACTGACAATATTGTTCTTACTGACTTCAATACTAAAAAAGTAAAGGCAATTAAAAATGTCTTTGAACAAAAGTTCCTTGTGCAGGATAGTATGCGGAAAATAGACTGGAAGGTAAAAGATGAGATACGTACCATAGCCAACTATAAATGCCGTAAAGCTGTTGGCAGGATTTGCGATACGGTATATGTGGTAGCCTTCTACACAGAAGATATAATGGCCAGCGGCGGCCCTGAAATGTTCGGCGGCCTGCCCGGAATGATCCTGGAGCTTGCCATACCACGCCTCCACACAACATGGACTGCTGATAAAATAGAATTATTGACGCCTAAAGAAACAGATTTTATGGTACCTGAAAAAGGTAAGAAAGTAAACGAAAAGGAGCTTTTTGAAACGATACAAAGCAGCATGAGTGACTGGGGAAAATGGGGGACAAGATATGTATGGTGGACAATATTGTAAACCCCCGGCCCCTCCCGATGAAAAATCGGGACAAGTTCCGGGGAGTGCTTATGCATTTATACCTCAGCTTCAGGAATGCTCTTTGGTTGGGGAAAATGATACTTACATCATTAGTAAAAAGCTTTATGAAGAAATAGCTACTTAGCATTACACACCTTTTGGTTTTAACTTCTGACTTTTCACCTGGTTACTACCCGTACAATTCTACATGAATATCTTTTTTATCATAGCCCATTTTCAAAATCCGTTCTTTAGCCTCGTCAACCATGGCCTGCCAGCCACAAAGCATGAAAGTTGCGGGTGGTTTATCAATGCATAATGCCTCATAGATCGGGTGAACATAACCCATATCACCTTCCCATTTTTCCCGTGATAGTGTAGGGCGGTAGGAAAATCCAGGTATAATATGTTCCAGTTCCCGCATCTCATCTGCGTATAGCAGGTCTTCCTGTGTACGGGTACCGAAAATCAAAGTTATTTTTTTGTGTGGCACTTTGTGGTAGTTGACATATTGCAGCATACTGCGGAATGGCGCAATGCCGGTCCCGGTGCTTATAAAATACAGGTCTTTGTCCAGCGGTTCCGGGAGTACGAATATCCCCTGCGGGCCGCGCAAGGTAAGAGAACTGCCTTCTTTTATTTCTTCGAACATATACTTGGTAGCCACCCCGCCTTCCACATGTACGATCACCAGCTCAATTACATTGCTATCATCGGGCATCGAAGCTATACTATAGCTTCGCCAGCGGCGGTTGCGCTGCTCATGTATGGGCAGGTCGAGGGTGATGAACTGCCCGGGTTTGAAAGTAAACGATTTGGTTTCCGGCAACTCCACCCAATAACGTCGTGTATTAGGCGTAGCCTGTTCGATACGTTTTACTATGCCTGTTTGCCACTGAGGTATCATATTTATTTTCTGAAGTTTAGAAATCCTTTACCTGATCCCAAAAATAAGGTATTTCACAGGATTGCTTTGAATATTGAAAAAGCAGCGATAAATTGCCTGAAATATTTTAATATTCAGGAATTTTTTCCCATCCATCTAATTCAATGAACCCAAATCAATTGATACAACTAAAGAAGGAAACCCTGCGCTGGATATTCTCCATATCAGCCGCTGTAGTGGTTTACCTGGTAATAGCAGGTATAACGAAAGCAATATACCATCCTGATATAGATTCGTTGAAAAATATAGCAGCTAAATTATTGGTAGAACCTGTTTATGTACGTCCCGAGCCTATAGAAGCTCTTTTATTTCGTTTGGGTGTTATAATTATTATTCCTTCGCTTCCCGGTTTCTATATCCTGTTTTCAAAATTTCAGTTGATTAATATTCTTGCTAAAAATCCGGTTTATATATTCCTTTCAGCTTTGTTCTTAGCTCTATTGATTGCCTTAATATATTTTGATTTTGCCGCGCTCAATCCTTATGGGCCCGGAGGTGGTGATGTGCCTCAAAACACGCGTGATGAATCAAGCCTTACTAATTTCGATTTTTATTTCGGAGGACTTTTTCTGGGTAATTATTTATGGTTTTATACACTGATTTTAGTTCCCCTGGCGGGATGTTTGTTCTTTATAGGATTCAAAAAATATAATTGGGACAATTCTAAATCATTCAAAACAATTACTTCAATTATTGGATACTTTGTTATTGGATGCACTGTTGCAGCAATAATATTAATGAACACTTTCGCTTTTCCATACTCTGCAGATAATAAATACGATTTTGGCGCTGTTTATTATTCAATGACGCAGGTTTATGCAGGGTCCTATGCTTGTGGATCATTTTACAAATACTTACGGGCTTAGGAATGCTTACAAAAGCGATAAAATAGAAAATTTAAGTATATGATGGTCGTATGTTTTGAATTACAGCCGTAGGTATTATAAAATGCACTTGTCTGTTTCCTGATAAAATATTAAGAAAAAATCTGGTGGAGTTTATTTTATTAATGTTTCTAAGGAAGTTATATGATGGTACACTGCCTTAACCTTGCTTTCCCGAAGACGAAACAGGCTTCGCAACTCTTGCTGCTCCACGGGTCATTACATAAATCGCTGTTTGAAAAGGGAATTTATGTTGTCAACGTTCCTAACGTTGAGAGCCGTTGAAAAAGCAGACACCCGGTATGATGTAATATTTTATCTTACAAAACTTATTAATGATTTAATTTGCATTTTTCTACCTGATGAAAGATGGTTTTATTTCTGAAATATTTCCCCTGCAAAATTCCTGGCTGCTTATTTTAAGCCTGGTCACCGGAGGCGTAAGTATTTATTTTAGTTTTATTAATAAGCGCCGGAGGGCGCTATTTTGCCTGTTTATTACGGCATTATTTGTCCGCCTGTTTATGGCGCACCTGGATCCCTTTCTTCATGATTGGGATGAACGGTTTCATGCACTTGCAGCTAGGAATATGATGCATGATCCTTTTAAACCCATGCTCAGAATTTCAGATTGGGTACCATATGATTATAAATTATGGTGCTGTAATCATATCTGGTTGCATAAACAACCTCTTTTTTTATGGCAAATGGCGCTTAGCATGAAAATATTCGGCGTTTCGGAATATGCTATCCGCTATCCCGGCGTGCTAATGGGAAGTATTGGTGTTTTGATGCTTTACAGGATCAGTTACCTGGTTACGGCAAACCGGCATATTGCTTTTATTGCCGCTCTGCTAAGCTGTTTCTCTTACTATCCACTTGAACTTTTATCCGGTCATTTTGGAATGGATCAAAACGACACGGCGTTTTCTTTTTATGTTTTGGCCAGTTTGTGGAGCTATGCAGAATATTTTAGTAAACATTCGGTCAGGTTTGCAATGCTGACAGGATTTTTTGCAGGTTGCGCCATATTGGTCAAATGGTTTCCGGGATTACTGGTGTTTTCAGGATGGGGTATCATTCTTTTATTAAATTTCAGACAAGAGAATTTTAAATCTGAATTAAAACATTACCTGCTGGCAATACTTGCCTGTTTAATCACTTTCCTGCCATGGCAGATATATATATTATATAGGTTCCCTGCTGAAGCAAGCTACGAAGTATCGTGCTATAGCCGACACCTCAATGAAGCGTTTGAAAGTTTCTCCGGCGACTGGATGTTTTATATAAGTAAACTGGATTTATATTACGGCAATTACCTGTCCTGGTTATTACCTTTTGGGATTGCAGTAATACTTATTTATAAAAAATACCAAAACAAACTATCATTCATATTTATTGTTTATTTTTTGATCTTTCTTGTTTTCTATTCATTTATTGTACAAACGAAAATTCCTGGCTATTTTATGATGGCCCTGCCTGTTGGAAATATTTTTATTGCTATAGCTGTTTTTCATATCATCAGCCCAAAGAAGATCTTTAAATTCATTTATATTCCCACACTTTTATTTATTGCAATGGTCGTCTTTGATCTATCAGAAATAACAAGGCAGCATGATCCTGGCAAGTGGGAGGAATGGAAGTTGAAAAGCTTTAATGAAAGGATTTATAAAGACATAAGAAAATACTTACCGGAAAGAATAAAACTTGTTGTGAATGCCAAAGATTATATAGATATAATGTTCTATCATAATGATATTGATGCATATAGTTGGTTGCCGGAAGAGGAATATAATGAAGTGAAGAGACGGCACCTACCCGTTGGCATATGTAATCCGGAAGATAAGGGGATATATAGTTACCTGCTTCCGTACGACTCTGCATTTATTATTCCTGTGAAGATAAAATGACCCGGAAATAGGATGCAACGAGGTGACTTTTTTTAAACTGTACATTCAGAAATTGTTCTCCTGATTTTCATAACAGCATTACGTCCCTGCCGGCTGGTAGCAAAGCAGCACGGTACCGCTTTTAAATGTTCTTGTCGCAGTAAGTACAAGGTCCAGCTTGTGGCTGATATTTTTGAATATTGGGGTCCCATTGCTAATAGCAACAGGGTCTATCATGAACTGATATTCATCTATCAGGCCCTGTTCGGCAAACTGGGTTAAAATACTACCGCTGCCAAGAATTGTAATATCCTTGCCGGGCAGCTGCTTCAGTTTCTTTATTTCTTCCACAATATTATCCTTTATCAGCCTTGTATTGTTCCACTCCACTTTTTCCAGCGTCCTTGAAAAGACGATCTTATCGGCATTATTCATTCCTTCCGCGACTACCGGATTATTTTGGATCGCCATTGGTGTCGGCCAGAAACCTGCCATCATCTCATAAGTCACGCGTCCAAAAAGAAGGATGTTCCCGGATTTGAGAGCTTCTTCAGAATATGCATTTTCTTCTGCGCCATGCCTGTGCCAGCTGATGTCTTCGTTTGGCCCTTTATAGAATCCATTAAGCGTTATGAAGTTAAAAACGGATAGCTTTCTCATGTTGGTGGTTCTGATTTTTGAATGAATTTCACTTATCAAAAATAAAAACAAAAATGCGGATGATGAATGTAGTCAGACGTTTTATTAAAACCAGGTATTTAATTCTACTTTAACAGGTTATCAATGACCTCTATTACGTTCTATATCAGCATTTCGTTGAGCATGTCTATGTGTCATTTGCTCCATTACTTCCTCATATGTTGCTCCTTTTCTAGAGTAGAGATTAATAAACACTTCCC